>CAYTDU010000781.1:0-3065 GCA_964436395.1 uncultured Gemmatimonadaceae bacterium
TGGTTTCAAAGTCCAGTTGGTTGCCCAGTACAAAGCGACAGCGCTCCTCTACAAGAAACACTTCGACGAATGTGGCCTGGTGTCGACAGAGGTGTTGATCTCCGCACCCGACGACCGGGAGGGGGACGTCGACGTAGCGGAAGACAATGTCAACGAAGTCGTCAAGTTTTGGCGCAAAATGATGGATCGTTTTGCCAAGGAGGAGGAATACAACAAACAGCTTATAAACGCATTCAAACACGGTCCGGTACCCGACATTATCATCGTCGTCAGCAAGTTGCTTACCGGATTCGATGCGCCGAGAAACGTCGTCCTCTACCTCACTCGGTCGTTCCAGCAACCACACACACTTCTTCAGGCAATTGCGCGGGTGAACCGGGTATACGAAGGCAAGGACTTCGGCTATGTGATCGACTACGCGGGCGTGCTTAAGAAGTTGGAGGAAGGTCTTGACTTGTATGGCGGACTGCCTGACTTCGATGAAGAAGACATCGAAGGTACGCTGACAGATGTATCGGAAGAGCTCGCCAAGCTGCCGCAACGGCATTCAGCCCTAAAGGACCTGTTCAAGACGGTGCAAAACAAGCGTGACGAGGAGGAATATGAACGACTCCTCGCTGACGATGTCCTGCGTGAGGATTTCAAGGAGGCGCTGTCCCTTTATGCGCGAGCGCTGCATACCGCACTCTCCACGGTCGCGTTCTTGGACCACACCCCGGCACCTAAGGTCAAGCAATACAAGGATGATCTCAAGTTCTTCATGGCGCTTCGGGCCTCGGTTCAACGCCGGTACGCCAAAGTCGTTGATTTCAAGGATTACGAGCCGCGCATACAACGCCTGCTCGATCGGCATGTCGGGACGGGCGAGGTCGAGAAGCTGACCGACGTCGTCAACATCTTCGATCGCGAGGCGTTCGCCAAAGAAGTCGAGAAGCTCGGGACGCCAGCTTCCAAGGCTGATACGATCGCCTATCACACGAAGAAGACCATATCGGAACTCTGGGCTGAAGATCCGGCGTACAACAAGCGCTTCTCCGAACTCATCGACGAGACTATCCGCGCGTTTCGCGAACAACGCCTGTCAGACGTTGAATACCTTGCAAGGATTCGGGACATCAGCGAATCAGTGCGGGGCAGAACCGGTGACGCCGTACCTGATTTGGTGCGGGATTACCCGACCGCTCGAGCGGTCTTTCGTGTTGTGAAGGAAACGGTTGCGCGTTACGAGGTGAGTGGCGCTGAAACCGATGAGGTTGAAGCCGCGACCGCGCTTGATATCGATCGCATCATAGACGAACGGCGGACCGTACATTGGACCGAGAACCTAGACGTCCAGAACCAGATGCGGAACGCCATAGAGGACAGACTGTTTGAGCTGAAGGAGCGAGAGGGAGTTCCACTTACCCTGGAAGACATCGACGCGATCATGGAGCAAGCGATTAGCATAGCGAGGGCTCGCGAGAAGTGACACGCGGCCAAAATGTGCAACATCGGCGCTTCAGCGCGAACGGGAGATCCTTCTTCTACCAACTGACGCTGGCTCCCACCGAGCGCCTTTCAATATCCGTGAGCCCCGATCTCACAATCAGTGTCGTTGCGCCGCTCCGCGCTCCACCAGATGAGGTGGACCGTCGAGTAACGCGACGTGCTTCGTGGATTGTCAGGCATCAACGCCGATTCGGACGTCTTCATCCACTTCCTCAACCGCGGCGATACGTCAGCGGTGAAACGCATCTCTACTTGGGCCGCCAATACCGACTTCGTGTCCGACGGGGGCGCGTTGACGCCGTCGAACTACATCCACCATTCATCTACGTCAAGAGATCTGGAAGTCGGTCCAAGCAAGCCATCGAGAGTGCATTGTTCGAATGGTATCGCGACCAAGCCCGCGACGTTTTCAAGAAGCGTTATTTCCGTCTCCGAAATAGGGCGCCGTGGTTATGCACATCTGATGCACCGATTCGGATTCGCCAGATGTCGAGCAGGTGGGGAAGCTGTGGCGCTAACGGCACCATCACCTTGAACGTCGAGTTGGTAAAGGCACCGGTATCGGCAATTGATTACGTGATAGCCCATGAACTCTGCCATCGACAAGAGCTGAGCCACTCCCGCAAGTTCTATGCGCTGTTGCGGCGCGCGATACCGAACTGGGAGGCGGCGCGCGAGCGGCTGAATCTGGTGGTGCGGTGACGGGACCGTCACAACGCGTGCAACCGTCTTCAATGGGGTGCGTTGACTCAGCGTTTCAGCTGCGCTGCTGTTGACTGATCGGCGAACGCCTGGGGATTTAGGACGGTGTCCTCGGCCGCTGCCCAGACGGCATCGTGGACCTGGAATCCCGAGTGTTGCGAGGCGAGCGTACTCCGAAAGAGGGCCTCTTCTTCCGGCAGCGTCGACTTTGCTCTGACACGCGCTTGCCAAGTTCAATCCATCCTCAACAGGAGCGAACAAAGGCAACCATCAATGCCCAAGGAATCGGGCACCGATGGCCGTCAAATGCGCCTGGGCACCTTCGGGACGGAAACTCGGTCATCTTCTTGTACGATCTAGCCACTAGCGCCGAAATAGGAATCACCACAAACTCGGCATCGCATCGCGCCATAGAGTTTTTGGGGCAGCAGGGTACGTTGGTGGGACATTTGAGGGACCTCGCAGCGTACAAGGAGCACCGTGCAACGGGTTTGCACACAACCGGCATGGTTGGACCCCAAATGTTGTGCGCAATGCCGGCCCGTCCCGGAGCGATCGTAAGTTCGCATCTCGGTGTCTCAGGATCTGTCCGCCCATTAGCGAACGGCGTGAGCAGCTCGGCGAGTTGGGATTTGTCTACCCCTCGCAACCTTCGTGTGCGAGGGCCTTACTCGCGAGCTGCAGTTCGCGAAGGTACGGTGCCGGCATGGAGCGACAGAGAGAAGGGCTTGCCGCACAATTACGGCACGCACCTGCGTGATTTCGGTTACCGGGTTCACCCAATCCACATGTATCCTTGTGCCGCGGCTCGGATAGGGGCTTCGAGGCACCGCGTCTCAGGCGTTGAGCCTGCCATGGTCCGTTACCGACTCGGG
>CAYTDU010000782.1:0-3061 GCA_964436395.1 uncultured Gemmatimonadaceae bacterium
TCCCGACTCCCTCGCGGGCGTTGAACGTGCGCATCAGGTTCAACCGGCGCTCGCCAACCTTCATCAACTCCCACATGCTGAAATCCCAACCCGTTACCGCGCACACAGCGTCGACCAGCTGGCTCGGGCCGTACAGCTGGAACGAGGGACCGAACACGAACTGACACACACAGACGCAGTCGGTGGCGCTGTAGAAATACTGGGTGTAGAGGGCATAGCGAACCTTCTCGGCATTTAGGTTGTCTTGGGGTTGCGGATCCATCAGGGACAGCTGCGCCATTCGGTCAGCGTATCCCGTTTCGTAGAACGGGTCGTGCTCGTGTGATTGGTGATCGGCCCCGAACGGGTTCACCGAATAAATTAGCGCAAGACTTCGCTTGTGCTGTGGCATGTGCGCGGGAAATTCATGGTTCTTGACCGCCACGACAAGATCCTTGCCCACCCCCAAGCGTTCCGCAGCCCGCGCCGAGCCCTCGCCCAGTACACGTCCAAATCCTTCCCTCTTGCTGATCTTCTCCACCATCTGTACCAACGCTTCCGCGTTGCCGAACCGCAGGTCGATCCCTTCGGTATCATCCGCGGAGAGCAATCCCTGCTCGAAGCAGTCCATCGCCCAGGCAATGGTTGCGCCACACGTGATGGTGTCAATCCCGTACATGTTGCACAATTGGTTCGCTTGGCAGATCGCCGCTAGGTCGGAGACACCACAGTAGGAGCCCATCGCGGCCAAGGTTTCGTATTCAGGGCCGCCGTAGCGTGGGTTAGCGCGGAACGGTCCCTCGGTGATCTCCACCATCCGCTTGCAGCGCACGACACAACCGAAACAGGTATTCCGCTCCTTGAGCACGGTCTCGGCCATCCGTTCGCCGCTGATTGCCTCCGCTCCTTCGAACACGCCGCTGGACCAATTGCGCGTCGGCAGTCCGCCTTCTTCATTCAGCGGAAGAAGGCCCTCTGCCGTGCCCAGTTTCCCCATGCCATCCACATCAGAGCCTTGCAGGTTCTGCGCACCCCACTTGGCCAGCGCTGACACCGCCTCGGGGTTGGCTAGTTCAGGGCGGTTGTCACCTCGTACGGCCACTGCTTTGAGGTTTTTTGACGCCATCACGGTCCCCATCCCGGTGCGGCCGTTGGCTCGACAGGCGAAGTTGATGAGCGCGCTGTAGAGGACTCCCTTTTCAGCAGCCGGCCCGCATTGGAGGACTTGAATGTGGTCATCGCTAAGTTCCGCTCGGATGGTGTCTTCTACGTCCGCAGTGAACTGTCCCCAGAGGTTTGAGGCATCGCGCAATTCCGTCTTGCCGTCATGGACCCACAGGTACACCGGGCGGTCTGCTTTGCCGTGAATCACAATCCCGTCGAACCCTGCCGCTTTCAGTTCAGCGGGCCAAAACCCGCCCGCCTGCGAGTCACCGATGAGGTCGGTGACCGGTGATTTTGCCGTAGCCGTCACCCGCGATTGGCCGGAGAAAGGGGCGCCAGTTACCACCCCCACCATCAAGGACAACGTGTTTTCCGGGCCGAGTGGGTTTGCCTTGGGTGGCGTGTGTTGCAGGAGGTAATAAGTCCCCATCGCACTGCCGCCGAGGTACGTGCGATAGAAGGTTTCGTTGGGTTTTTCGATTTTCAGCTCTTCGGTTGCGAGATGAACGTGTAGAATCTTACCGTAGTATCCATACGGCATAAGTATACCTCCTTTCGTGTCTCCTTGTTCAGACTTTATGTTACTTGGGCACGCCTTCCCAATCTTTGAGAAATCGCTCGATACCGACATCAGTGAGGGGATGGCCGAACAGTTTCTTCAGAACCGCATACGGCACGGTGGCGATGTCGGCACCGAGGAGGGCAGCTTCGAGCATGTGTTGTGGGTGGCGCACGCTGGCCACGATAACCTCGGTCGAGAAGCCGTAGTTCTCGTAAATGTCCAGAATATCAGAGACGAGATCCATGCCGACTCCTCCGACGTCATCGATGCGACCGACGAACGGGGAGACGAAGCTGGCTCCGGATTTTGCTGCCAACAGCGCTTGATTCGCGGAGAAGACGAGGGTGACGTTTGTGCGAATACCTTCTCTGGCCAGTGTCTGTGTGGCTTTCATCCCCTCTTGTGTCATCGGAATCTTGATGACGACATTGTCGTGAATTCTGGCTAGCTCGCGGGCCTGCTCGATCATCCCTTCGGCATCAAGGGCAGTGGCCTCTGCACTCACTGGGCCGTCGACGATTTCGCAGATCTCCGCGATCACGGTCTTAAATGGCCGTTTCTCCCGTGCTACGAGCGTGGGATTGGTGGTGACTCCGTCGAGCAGCCACGCCATCTCACGGATCTCCGAGACATTTGCTGTGTCGATGAAAAGCTTCATAATCCCTCCCTAGTCTTGGTGCAGTGATCGCACCCGGCCCAAGTTTATCCGGTCTGCGTATTGCTGACCATCCATCTCCTTGGGAGTCTCGAGAATGAACGGAAGATCACGCAATGCGGGGTGATTCACTATCAGACGGAAGCCCTGTTCGCCGATCTTACCGTGGCCGATGTGGGCGTGTCTGTCGTAGCGCGCGGCAAGTGGGTACTTGGAGTCGTTCAGGTGAATGAGATTAAGCCTCGACAGTCCCACTTCGTGGTCGAGAGACTCAAGTGTCTCCGCGAGCCCCGCGTTGGTGCGAAGCTCATAGCCGGCAGCAAACGCGTGACAGGTGTCCACGCAGATTCCGATCCGACTTCCGTCGGAAACGGCATCGATGATCGCGCCCAATTCGGCAAAGCTTGCTCCCATCGTTGTCCCTGTTCCCGCCGTGTTCTCAAGCAGGAGCATGAAGTCAGGCGTTTGCTCAAACGCCTTCGAGGAAATCACTCGATCGAGCGCGTCGCCAATCCGCGCAACGCCCGCAGCCTGGCCACTCCCCTTGTGTGCACCGAGATGAGTGACGATTTGGTTGATTCCCAGAAGATTAGCCCGTTCCACCTCCTGCTCAAGGGAAGCAGCCGATCGCTCGAAGAGCGCCGCATCGGGGCTGGCCAGGTTGAGCAGATACATCGTATGGATCACCACGTACTCCACGG
>CAYTDU010000783.1:0-3056 GCA_964436395.1 uncultured Gemmatimonadaceae bacterium
CTCTTGATTGTTGAACGCGCCTGATTCGAACTACGCCAAGAGTTCTTGCAGCTGCGTTTTGATCTCGTCGTCTTCCGTGGTCTCCGTCAGGTTTTCGAGCAAAGTCGCCAACTGATCCGTTTCCATCCGTGTCCGCGCGCTCGAAGATCCTGTCCACGTGAGACGGGTCCTTGCCATCGTTTGTGAGCGCCTGCGTCATCTCATCTTTGGTGACCGATCCGTTGCCATCCACGTCCGCCGTCTGAAACCGGTTCGCCATCAGCTGCATCATCTGACCGGAGTTGCAACCGATTCCGCTAATTCCGCCTACCATCGCAACTCCCCCTTCTAGTGGGTTTTCGTCTTCCTACGGATTTCTCCTGCATGATCGGTCCCTTCGGGCGCGCACGGCTCGCAATAGTGAGGCCATAGCCTCAGGGGACGCCGCAGGCGCGTAACACTATGTGAGTCAATTAGTTAGTAATTTGACGTGGGCGCGTGACCCCGTGCGCGAAACCGGAATTCTTTACCGGATGGGGCAAGAATGTCGGCTGCCCATGTGAGTAGGCGGGGAACAGGGCAATTGGTCATGCGGTGTACGACAATCATTCACGTCGTGAATGATTGTCACCGCTTCCGTTCAGCCCAAACGCACGAGCGGCAGATCCCCCGGAAACCACGCAGACAAACCTCACCAGATAACGGAATCAGCCTAGAGCCTGTCACCTAAGGGACTATCAACAAACACCAACATCACAGATACCGGAGAACACGCAGTGGTTTTTCCGCGAGGTCTCATTTTCGTCTTGGGAACGGTTTTGGTCTTTTTAGGTGTCGTAGGCTGTGATGATTCCGGCCTGTATGGAGCAGCGTATCCGAGTTACGTGGACACGGTGACCCTCTATGCCCTCACAGGCACGCCCATAACTACTCCCAGTGCTTTCGACATTGCCTTCGGAATTGCTGCACATACGGAACAGGGAGACGCATTCGATTTCGCGTTTGAGATCGACTCGCTGGGTGTCGCGTTGTTCTACCCTGCCGGAGCCCTGGGCCTAACCGCCGAAGCCGGTCTCCAGTTGAGCGACGAGACGTTCGACGAACTGGAAGACCCTCCCGACGATGGTTACGTGGTCGACTCGGTCCTGACCGTTTCAGAAGGGGATTTGTTTGTCGGGCGCTCCCGCAACACCACAGGATTGGATGGGTGTTACTACTACGGGGAGCTTCCGCGTTATGGGAAGTTTTTGGTGCTGGATCTGGATTCCGAAAACCGCACGGTAACGCTTCAGGCACTCGTGAATCTGAACTGCGGGTATCGCAAACTGGCGGAGGGTTATCCGAAATCCTGAGCAGCGATTCACCTCGGTATCCAAGCCCAACCGCTAATCACTTCAAATCACGTCCACGCACCTGGTCCTTCGCATTTCTCAAATCGGTTGCGATGTCGTCGGCTGAGCGTTCGATTTAACAATCCCACCGCGCAACATGTCAAAGAGGTATGAACGTTATCATGACCGACGAGTCGAGCACTGATCTGACCGAGCGAATCGCAACGGCCTTGACGGAGCGATACGAGGTCACCATGGAACTGGGTCGCGGCGGAATGGCGGTAGTACTGTTGGCGCGCGACCCACGCCATGACAGGTACGTCGCTCTCAAGGTGATTCGCCCCGACGTCGCCAATTCCGTGGGCCCCGAGCGGTTTCTGCGAGAGATCAAGACCGCGGCGGCACTCCAACACCCCCATATTCTGACTCTCATCGATTCAGGTGTGGCAGACGGGCTCTTGTACTACGTCATGCCTTACGTGGAAGGTCAGTCACTGAAAGAGAGAATCAACTCCGAGAAACAACTCGGCTTGGAAGAGACGATAAAGATCGCCGAGCATGTAGCCTCCGCCCTCGATTACGCTCACCGGCACGGCGTCATTCATAGAGACATCAAACCGGAGAACGTGCTTCTGCACGAAGGCTCGGCGCTGGTTGCGGATTTCGGTATTGCACTTGCCACCGGCAGTGTGGGTGGTGGACGGTTGACGGAGACCGGTTTCGCGTTGGGGACGCCCCAATACATGAGTCCGGAACAAGCCGCGGGTGACAGAGAGCTAGACGCACGTACCGACACCTATGCACTGGGCTGCCTGGTGTACGAGATGCTCACGGGCGAGCCACCTCACTCTGGCGCAACAGCTCAGGCAGTATTCTCAAAGACGATGACCGAGGTGCCGACGCCGATCAGCGTAATTCGCCGGAACGTGCCGGAACACGTTGAAGCAGCGGTCGAACGCGCACTAGCGAAGGTGCCCTCGGATCGGTTCTCGACGACCGGTGGGTTTGCCGAAGCACTTTCCGATCCCGACCGCCCGATCACGGGGCCCACCGCGCACACGCCGAGCGCCGTTGCAGTGGGAGATAGCCACTCTCCAATCTGGAGCAAGCGTGCCGTAATTGGGTTTGCGGTCGTGGCGATTCTTCTTGCCGTGGCGTGGTTCGGCAATTTCGATCGAGGTGCTGCCAGGGTGAGTGCCCCTCCGACGACACGACAGGTGACTTTTTCGGGGGACGCACAAGAAATCGCACTCGCGCCGGACGGAGAGATGTTCGCTTACCTGGCGAATGAGGGCCGCACCCTTCTGCTCAAGGATATTGGAGGCGACGTCGAGCTGCGCTTGGTAGACGCGGACGAACCTCTGGGGCCGCCGCGCTGGAGCCCGGATGGGTCGGAGGTCCTGTTCGCCGGAATCGTGGGTGAGCAGCGTGGAGTCTTCTCGGTTTCGCGGTTGGGGGGCGATCCCAGGGTTGTTGTGGGGAGTGCTGTTGGGATTCCGGGTGCAATAGGTCCTACGCTCGCTTACGACTTTGCCGGATCGAACGACGTCTTTGCGATGGCATGTTGCGGAGCACAAATCTACGTTGGTAGTGATCCCGCTAGTGTCACGCGATCTGGGCCCGACTCGTTTGTTGTGGAGAACGGACGGCTCATCGACCTGAACCAGACCGTGTCCCGAATTCAAACGCTAGACGTATCTCCCGACGGTGAGTGGATCTCTTTTGTCGGAGCAACCGTTGATCAAC
>CAYTDU010000784.1:0-3055 GCA_964436395.1 uncultured Gemmatimonadaceae bacterium
GACTTGGTCCACTTGCGAGGCACGTGCAAATCCTACATGAGGTCGCGCCTTTCTCCAATCGTGAGTTGGAGGGCAGCAGGCGTCGGGTTCAGGTTTTTCGTTTCGGCGTTCCTGGGCAAGGCATGGCTGCGAGACCGGAGAGTGGTAGATGCGTTCTCCCCCGCAGCCGCCACTCGCACCTAGTCCGCAATGACTATCCAGTCGTCCCGGATTGCGTACGTGAGCTGCTGCTGGAATCCGGAATCCCATACCCCAAATGCCACATCATACACCCCAGCCACAGCGTTCTGGGGGAGATGGAACTCGCGCGCAATCCATTCTCTGCCCACGCTGATGTGACGCACGGTGTCATTCCTCTTGTCGTGGATCCATTCGTTGTTGGGCGACCAGATGCTCGCCCCAAGGCCGACTTCCGTTGCAGAAGTGGACTCGATGTGAATCCAGAAGAGGACCGTGTCGCCCGGCGAGACGACAACCGCCCCGGACTCCTGCACAGGGGATGTTCCGTCAACTTCGGTCAAGGCCACTTGGAGGATTCGCGGCGCTTCGAAGGGGTTCATGCCTTGTGTCGACTGAAAGACACCCAGACTCCAGACAAGTCCAAGAGCCAGCATCGCAACGCCGACTGCGGTTGCCGTGACTCTGCCAACAACTGGAAGCCGGCCGATCTCGAGTTCCTTGAGTCGAAGCCCTCCGCCAATGATGCCGCAGAAAACGAAAACACTTCCCGCTATGAGGAGCACCGTCGAGGGATCCATGAGTCAAGAGTAATCGTACGGAAGCGCTAGTCCTTCGCCAAACGCAGTGCCGCTCCAGAGGGACGCGTGGCTCGCTTCCCAGGGCGGCGCGTGCTGTGACATGGCGTGAAGCCTCGAGACCATGGCCCCGCACCTCAAGCGCCGGGGTCTTGTTTCTAGATGCGTCACGTTGATAGGATCTTTCATCTCATGTCTATGGAGGAATGATGGCGAAGCTCCGGTACTGCAGTCTATGCAATCGAAACGTCGAGGCGAAGAAGGGATTCAACTGGCTGGTTTTCATCTTCCTGCTGGGCATTCCCTACTTCCTGTTCTGGGCACTGTTCAAGAGATACAAGTGCCCGGTATGCGGAGGCAAGAGCCATCTCGAGCCTGCAAGGTAGGTGAGACGGGAGAAGTAGGGTCGGTCTTCTACTCTTGGAGAGTCAGGGCCAACCAGACATCTGGCTGTCGCAACGGATATCGGGTCAGGTCTTTGATTTCGGCGTTCGCACACAGGGCATGACTGTGAGACCGCGATGCTCCCGGCTCAGCACCAGCCCATCCCCCGAGAAACTGCAGTAGCTGACGCGTCTCCCTACTCCGGCGCGCTGAACGTGATCCTGCTTCGTCCCAACGTACGCCGTACCGCGTCTCTCCTCAGTGACTTCGCTGAGCCCACAGCAGAAGCAGGAGATTGAGGCGGCAGGGCATAGACCGACGTGGCTGCTTCCCCTTCATCGACCAGACCAAGACCAAGGCGCGTGTCGCACCGATACATCTCAACGCGTAGGCCCTTCCGCCTCGTACGCAGTCAGTTGAGGCATCCTTTGGCCCCTAGCTTCGAATGTCCCTAGAAGAAACCCGCTGACATTCAGCGCCTGTCCCCTAATCCTCCGTCCTTTCCCACGATGGCTGTTCCGCCCATCCATTCCCCGTAGTGTCTGTCCAGAATGTCTCCGAGCCGCTCTTCCCATTCTCATCAGACTGAATCGGCAGCGATACGTTGGTCCATTGTGAGTTTCTCAGTAGCACAATTGCATACGGGATGTAGCTCGGATTCGGCTTGATCGGTACCACAGTGTTGTACCGCAGAAAGACGTGGCTGTCGTTGCGTTTATTCGCGGCGCACTGATAGAAGAGGATGCCGTACTCGGTGCTGTTTCGAATCACGTTCCAACCAATCGTAACGATGCTCTTCCCGACCTCCATGCCGAATGTGTTCGCTAGAATTCTGCAGAATGTCACCACTACCTTCGCCTCGAAGATGTGTATGCCACGAGGCGGATCCATTTTCACCACCGCGTTGCCCGGACGGGTGAGGTTTGGGGCCGCCTGATTGCAGTTCTGAATCGTGCAGTGGGCGATCCCGACTCCGCGAGAACTGGGTTTCCCTGCTTGCAGATCCAATCCCTGCACAACGTGAATTCCCCACGTGCAGTTCTCCACTGTGCAGTGGTTGACAAACACGCAACCGCCGTCAATCAGAAGACCTGTTCGAACGTCGTACTTCTGAATCTTGTTGTCGGGTATGTCGCCCCGTCTGCCCACACAACTGCGAATGGCACAGTGCTCGATTACCAGGAGATCCGTTGTTGTCACTTGCAGTCCCACTTCTGCATCACTAATCGTCGCATACGCGATGCATGAGCCGGCTACGGTGGCACCATCATTGAGGGCAATGCCACGCCACGTCTTCGCGAGTTGCGCGCTGCCGGTCTGTGTTCCCTCGAAGGTGATACGATTTGCGCTCGTGCCTGCACAATCTAATGTTCCGCCGTTCTTCACGGTGATGCCTGATCCTGCCTCAAACCGCAGCTTCGCTCCAGGCTTGAGGATCAGTTTGCCCCCCTCCTCTACAGCGATGTGGACGCTGTCCTTCACCGTCACCGTCCCGGTCCCGATCGTGAGTACACCTCCGCTCTTGATGTTCACCGGTTGCGAAACCGTCTTCGTGTTCCAAGACACTGAACTCGTGATATCAGTCGCTCCCGCCCCAACGGCAATTGCGCCGAGCGCGACAAGCGCGGCCAGCACTATCCATCCTATTCTCAATCTGCACATACTCACCGCCTCCTACGTCTCCTGACGTTAATGTATACGTTACTCTCGCGTCATGTGTTCTCCAAACACCGCTTTACTGACGAGTGTGGGTCGTTGACCCATACACCTGTTACCTCGTGCAGTTGAGAGGTGCCTCGCGATTCCCGATTGGACTCGCCGTCTAGGGCAATGAGCGAGATCGCCTAGAGAAGCGAACCGAATCCCGCGAGCGTCTCAGCTCGCTTAACGCGTACGACGGACATGTAGTAAGGTGT
>CAYTDU010000785.1:0-3049 GCA_964436395.1 uncultured Gemmatimonadaceae bacterium
ACAGTGAATTGAGTGGTTGTGTATGAATCATCGAATTTTGGTCGTAGACGACGAACCGGACATCGCGGCAGTCGTCGCGTACAATCTGGCACGGTCTCACTATCGCGTATCCACAGCCAGTTCAGGCATAGAGGCGTTTAATGCAGCCGTTCGCGAAAAACCCGATCTAATCGTACTAGACGTCATGCTCCCCGAAATGTCTGGTTACGAGATACTCGAGAAACTCAGGGCTCGAGGTGACACTCAGGATACCGGCATCATTCTACTGACCGCCAAAGGTGAAGAGGAGGACAGGTTAAAGGGGTTGTCGCTGGGCGCTGACGACTACCTGGCTAAACCGTTTTCACCAAAAGAACTCATGCTTCGTGTGGAGGCAGTGCTTCGTAGACTAAACGCAAATCCACTTGCAGCTGGATCGATCATCTCTGCAGGTCCGATATCCGTTGATCGGGCAGCTCATACAGCAACTTTGGACGGTTCAGAACTCGACCTCACCGCTACCGAGTACCGACTGTTGCTCGTATTGCTCGAGCGTCGAGGGCGTGTCCAGTCACGGACGCGGCTGTTGGAAGACGTATGGGATGCCAGCCCTGACATCCAAACCAGAACCGTTGATATGCATGTGCAACGTCTCCGGAGCAAACTCGGTCCCGCTGCAGGCATGGTTGAGACAGTCCGAGGAATTGGTTACCGCTTGAAGAAGGAGGCTGCCCTCAAGAACTGAGGTGTTTTGTTTTCCGCAGGCCACACAGGCACCGTCCCACGCTTGCCTCCTTCCCTTATCCACACCAAAGCAAGAAAACGGCCGTTACGCGACCGTGACATTCCACTCACGATTCTGTGACGTGCCCCTCTGACATTGCCGGTCAGCAAACCGGATCGAAACAGGGGGAATCCATGTCAAACACACTCAGTTGTCCAGAGATCACGGCGCTTCGCGAGTTGACCGACGAGATGGTCGCAAATGCCGCCGAAGCTGAATCACATGTACGAGTTCGGCGGAGCCCGGGTACGGAAGCGACAGCAGGTCGAAAAACCGATCCTGTTCCCCCTGGAGCCTCCCGTGCCCGGATCCGCCGAAACGGAATATTCCGGCCGATTTTGGCCACCATCGCTTTGGTAGTCGCGCCATTCGCAGCGTCGGGTCAAACAAACGGTTTCGATACGACACCAAGCTCCAACGGCGCCGGTGATGGTCCCCCAGTCGGTCGCGTATCTGGTCGCGTTGTGAACACGGTCGATGGACACGCAGTGGTCCAGGCAATAATTGCGGTTGAAGGAACGCGGATATCGGCGCAAACCGACTTGGACGGGCGCTACCTCCTGACCGACGTACCTCCGGGAAATGTGGCGATCCGCGTACGCAAGATCGGCTTCACACCGAAAACCATCACAAATGTCAACGTCGAGCAATCGCATATCACGACCCTCGACGTTTCGCTCGAGAGAGTGGTCGTGGCCCTCGAAGCCATCACTGTATCGGCTTCCGCTGAGCGAGGCACCGCCAGCGCAATGCTCGACCATCGCCGCAGATCCGAGGCAGTACTAGAGTCAATCGGTTCGTTCGAGATCAAGCAGATCCCCGCATCGGATGCTGCCGACGTTGTCAAGCGGATGACAGGAGTCACCGTAAGCGACGACCGCTACGTCTACGTACGGGGCCTCGGTGAGCGCTACAGTCAGACGACTCTTCATGGTTCGACCCTACCGAGCCCGGAGCCGGAGCGAGAAGTCGTACCGCTAGACTTGTTCCCCTCCAGTTTCCTCGAGACTGTATCGACTCAAAAGACATACACGCCGGATAGGCCAGGCGAGTTCTCAGGGGGAACAGTAGAGATTTCGACCAAGGAACTGCCTGAGCAGTTTCAAGGGTCGATAGGGATCGGCTCGGGCTTCAATACTCAAAGCCATTTCGGATCGACCCGTTTCCTCACTTACGAGGGTGGAAGCACCGATTGGTTGGGTGTGGATGATGGTACACGCGCGTTGCCAAGCGTAATCGAGGAGTTGGATGGCATGCGGCTGCCGAGCGATCCCGAGGCTCGCCGCCAGTTAGGTCTCAGCCTCCCAAGGCAGTTCTCTCCAACCGTGATCGAGACGCCGATCAACCGCAGCGTGGATTTCTCGCTCGGAGCACGCCCTCAGCTCTTCGGCAGAGATCTGGGTGTCGTCCTCGGCGCCACATACAGTGACGACTACAGCGTGCGCGTGAACGATGTAGAACGGAAATACCGCGTTAGCGCTTTCGACCCGAGCGTTCCTGAAGATCGCCGAGTACCGAACGTCGAGTACAGTTTCACGAGGGGTTCACGATCGGTCAAACTGGGTACGATCGCGAACTTCACTTACCTCCTCACGCAGACGAACAAGATCAGTCTACGCACCACATTCAACCGAAACACCGACGACGAGGCTCGCCGGTACGAAGGAGACAACAAAGAAGACCTCGACGGCTTGGTGAGAAGCGAAAGACTGCGATTCATATCGAGGGCGTTGTACTGGGGACAGCTGGCCGGTGAGCATCAGACGCTCCTGGGCTCGAGGCTCGAGTGGCGGGCCACCATGGCGAGAGCCAAGCGCGACGAGCCGGGCCTACGCGAGACGATCTACCTGAACGGAGCCACGAGCGATCCTGAGGACCCTTACTACCTGGAGAATGTCGGGGAGAGTGGTCGATATCTGTGGAGCAACCTGGTCGACGACGATCGCAACTTCGAGGTTGATTGGCAGTTCCCGTTCTACGTGGGAGCGATATCGTCCGGTTACGTGAAGATCGGTGGTGCATGGCGGGACCGCCAACGTGATTTCGAGGCATACCGCTTCAACTGGCAGTTCCTCGGCGGAATCGTCACGGACATTGACGATCAGCTGTCGGACGAAAACATAGTCGGCAGCATGCCGGGGCCGTCAGAGTTCGCCATCGACGACGTAGTCGAGCCCGGCGATCTCTACGGAGCTTACGACAAGCGCCGCGCCGCCTATGTGATGGTCGAAATGCCGATCGGCGACCGGCTCCTGCCGTTCATGGTCGTCTACGCCGTCGTCATCG
>CAYTDU010000786.1:0-3047 GCA_964436395.1 uncultured Gemmatimonadaceae bacterium
TCTTCGTCGTTGGTCACAACCATTCCGCCGTCGCCGTAGGCTCCCAGGTTCTTGCTAGGATAGAAACTGAAGCAACCCGCATCGCCTATCGTCCCTGCTTTTCGGCCCTTGTATTCCGAACCGTGCGCCTGACACGCGTCTTCGACCACCTTCAATCCGTGTTCGCGAGCGATACGGAGGATTGGATCCATGTCCGCCATCTGGCCGTAGAGATGAACAGGCAGAATCGCTTTGGTACGTGGCGTGATCGCCGGCTCAAGTTTGTCAGGATCCATGCAGTAGGTCTGCTCGTCGACGTCCACAAACACCGGCTTGGCGCCCGCCATGTAGATGGCGCAGATGGTCGGCACCGCGGTGTTAGGCACGGTGATGACCTCGTCACCGGGGCGTACGCCACACGCCACCAATGCCAGGTGCAACGCCGCCGTACCAGAGCCAACACCGATTGCAGACTTGGCCCCGCAGTAGGCCGCGAAGGCCTCCTCGAAGTTGGCGACACTCTCCCCGAGAATGAACCATCCTCGATCCAGCACCCCAGCGACAGCCCGATCGATCTGCTCTCTGAGGCCATCGTACTGCAAAGCCAGGTTTCCAAACGGTATGTTCATGCGCCCACCTCATCGCAATCATTGGCCATTGCGGCAGCACGGTCATTCCCTGTGGGACCGCCTACGCTGTCCGTTCTCTCGAATCCGCTGGTCTCATCTACGACGAACGGAGGTCGATTCCGGGCCGCCTCCAGCGTCCGCCAGAGATACTCGCCCAGCACCCCCAGTATGACCAACTGGGTACCGGAGATGATCAGCACCACAACCATAAGCGATGTCCATCCCGGAACCTGTGCCCTCCACAGCAGCCGATTGAGCAGTACCCCGACTGCGTACACCAAGCCTGCCCCCGCCAGAGCGAATCCGAGAAACGACGCAAGCCGCACCGGAAGGTATGAGAAAGCCGCGAAGCTGTCTATGAAGTACTTCACGCGCTTGCTGAGTGTCCACCTCGACTTGCCCAGCTCCCTCTTGCGCCGAGTGTAGTAGATGACGTCCCGTTCGAATCCCAACCAGAGCACCAGACCCATCAAGTAGGCGTTTCGCTCCTGCATCTCGACCAGCAGGTGCGCAACCCTCCTGTCGATGAGCATGAAGTCGAAACCCTCAGCGGGCATATCATTGTTCGCGAGCTTCCTGAACAGCCAATAGAACGCACGGGAAAGCAGCTTGCTGGGCAGTGGGTCCTCGCGCCCGCCCCTCGCGGCCAGGACGACCTTCTTGCCCCCCTCCCATCTCTCGATCATCTCGGCGATGAGTTCAGGTGGATCCTGAAGATCGGCCGCAATGACGGCCGTGCACTCTCCGGATGCATATGTCAACCCCGCCAGGACCGCGGCACTGGAGCCGAAGTTCCGAGATAACTTCACCAGGCGCACACGACGATCCTTGGAGGACAGTTCTTGCAGAACCTCGTACGACCTGTCCTTCGATCCATCATCCACGAACACGAACTCGAATTCGTGCTGCGAAACGGCGCTTCCGAGGGCAACCAGTCGCTCGAAGAGGCTGGGCAGGTTCAGTTCATTGTAGTACACCGGAACTACGACAGAGATCAGAGCCATACCTGCACCGTCCCATCAAGAGTGTCCACGACGATATGCGAGTCAGATCCCGTGCTACGTCGTCGGTAAGCGTGCCGGTGGCTCGGTCACCGCGACAACGCGAGGATCTGCTCGCCCGCGTGAGAGCGATCTGTCCACCTCAGTGCCCGGAATTCCGAAGGTTCCTCACTACTTTCGCCGGTATGCCCATTACCAGATCAAACGGGCCGACGTCCTTCGTCACGACCGCACCCGACGCCACGAAGGCCCCCTGTCCGATGCGCACACCGGGCAAGAGGATGGCTGCCGCGCCTACTGTTGCCCCGTCCTCTATCTGGGGCCCCAGGATCTTCGACTCATCGTACTCACGCTCGATCACGACGTTATCGTTCACTGTCGCGACCAGAGTGCTGATGAACACATTGCTGCCCACCGTGCAATTGCCGGTGATGTGAGTGAGATCCAGCACACGCGTGTGGTCGCCAATCGTGCTGTTGTAGTTCACCGTCACGTGGCGGCTAATCAGGCAGTGGTGACCAACCCGCACCTGCTCTCGTAGCGAAGCGCCGTCACCCAGAAGAGTATTGTGCCCGATTACAACATCGTAGAAGACGACCGCGTTGGGCCCAATCGCGCAATCGCGGCCGACCAGAACCTTGGCCTCGTAGGCTATCGGGCGTGCCGTCGTCCCTACCCCCTTGGGCTTCTTGCCGATGTGCGAGCCCGGGAATACCTCCACCCCATCCCCGATCACCACCCCGGATTCGATGACTACGTGAGGGTGAACGATCACGTTATCGCCGATGGTCGCCCCCTCCCTGATCACCGCGAACTCGTCAACCCGAGCGTTCTCGCCAATCGCATCCGTTTGCACGACTGCCAAATCACTGATCATCCCATCACCTTTGCCCCGACGTATTCCCTTGACTCTCTGCCTCTACCGATCCGTGGATACGACCGGGCGACGCCTTGTGGACAGAAATCCCTTTCCGTCCGCCCACCGTACCCCCATGCCGCCGCCGCTAGTTCGAGAGCGCACCATGCTCACCAGTACATCGTCTTGTGCTCCCGATAGTACTCAGCAGTCTTGGCGAGTCCGGCGCTGAGCGAAGTCGTGGGTTCCCAGCCAACCAGCGCCTTGATCTTCGAGATGTCCGAGTAGAAGTTCCCCGGCTCCTGAGCCTTCCTCTCGGGCGAGAACGGCGCAAACTCCCACCGCCCGCTGCCGGCCGCCTGCACTACTGCCCCGGCCAACTCCACGAAGTCCGTCGGTCGATCGACACCGACATTGAGCACCTCGCCCGCGCATGCGTCTTCTACCGCCGTCATGAGCATGGCTTCCACGCAGTCATCCACGTATAGGAAATCCCTCTGGATCCGCCCGTCCCCGAACACTGAGATGGTCTCATCGTCGAGGGCAAGGCGAACGAACCAATTCACCACGCCGTAGCGCGAG
>CAYTDU010000787.1:0-3047 GCA_964436395.1 uncultured Gemmatimonadaceae bacterium
GACACCCTGCCGGTGTTGGTTATCCTGGCGCTCTTCGCCAATTCTCTGGAGCCGCACATTTCCAACGAACAGACGCAACGCGTGCTGTTCGACGGCCCCAGCGATCATGGGACCCTCGCGGAATTCTATGAGGAGGTTTCGGGTGGACGGCTCGGTATTCGAGGCGAAGTTCTTCCTTGGGTACGCACCAGCCTGACCATGCAGGAGGTGGTTGCCGAATCGTACGGCCTCGGTGAAGGCGCCCGTACAGGCGAATACCTGCTCGAGGCACTCGCCGCTGCAGACGAGATGGTCGACTTCGGTTTGTACGACAACGACGGCCCGGACGGAATACCCAACAGCGGCGACGACGATCGTCGGGTCGATGCTGTTGCGTTTCAATTCCTGGAGGTTGGGGCATCGTGTGGCGGGCCGTCGATCTGGCCCCACAGGTCTCGTATCGAAGGCTGGACTCAAGACTTCACCCCATACGCCACAAACGATACGGATCCCGGTGGCGAACCGATTCTAGTCAGTGACTACGTCGTACAGGGTGCCACCGACTGCGGTGGTGTAGAAATTCAGAACGCCGGAACCATAGCACATGAGCTGGGCCACGTGCTCGGCCTGCCTGATTTGTACGATCGTTCGCGTGGGGTCGAGCCGGAGCATCGCCACTGGGTGGTTGGCTGCTGGTCGTTGATGGCCGCCGGATCTTGGGGCTGCGGCACCGAGAATCGCGAAGCGTGGGTGCGCCCAACGCATATGGGCGCGTGGGAGAAAACACAACTTGGCTGGCTATCGGATATAGAGGAGGTAGAGCCTGCACTGATACAAAAGATTTCACTAACACCAGTGATCTCGAGCGAACATGTGCTGAAGATTCCTCTCGAGGACGGCATTCCAGCAGATACCAACGAATACCTGCTCATCGAATACAGAGCCCAGGAAGGCTTTGATGAAGACATTCCGGCTTCCGGTGTCTTGGTTTACCGCGTCGATCCGACAATGCCCAACAATCAGCTCCTTTGGCACGAACCCAACTGGTACCAGGTGGAATTGCTCGAGGCGGACGGCAACTTCTCCCTGCAACGGAATTTTGCGGGTGGCGGCAACCGTGGCGAAGCGGGAGACGCATGGGGAGTCGGCGGCAACGGACCACTAGCTCATTCAACGATACCGTCCAGCAATCTCAACTCCGGCGCCGCAACGTCGGTAATCATTCACGACATCTCAGTTCAAGACGGTGTGGCCACGATCACCATATCGACCGCGGCGGTAGCACACGCGAGTTTGCTGACCGCGTTTCTCGGTACATCTACCACGCCACTCACCGCCGAGGAAGAGGGTTTCCTCGACACCTACGGCAACAACAACGGGCAGTATGATGTGGGGGATTTGAGGGCGTATTTGAAGCGATAACAATGGTCAATATCCAACAAGGAATGTCCAATATCCAAGTAAACTCCACCTCATTGGATATTCCTTGTTGGACATTGGATATTGCTCAGCCCAGCTTGTCCTTCAGAATCTTCTCCAGCGTGGGCTCTCCAATTTCCTGCAACTCATAGCGTACGCGCAGAGCGGGCTGCTTGATGTCGATCAGCCGTCGCAGGTCGATCGGTGTCCCGATCACAACCAGGTCTGCCGGCGTTTTCGCTATTGTCTCGGCCAGCTCCTTGGTCTGCTCGTCGCCATAGCCCATGGCAGGCAATACGTTGCCGGTAGTCGGATACTTCTCGAACGTATCCTTGATCGTACCGACGGCGTACGGGCGCGGATCGATGATCTCAGCCGCACCATACTTGCGGGCCGCAACCCAGCCGGCGCCGTAAGCCATCTCGCCGTGCGTGAGGGTTGGGCCGTCTTCGATGACCAGAACGCGCTTGCCTTGGATCTGCTCCCAATCCTCCACGTACAATGGACTGGCAGCCTCGACGATTACCGCGTCGGGGTTCAGGTAGCGCGCAATGCTGCGGGCCATCTCGACGTTCTCTAGATCTGCCGTAGCGATCTTGTTCAACACCAGCACATCCGCCGTGCGTACGTTGATTTCGCCGGGGTGGTAGCGAATCGCGTGGTCGGGCCGATGAGGGTCAACCACGGTGATCAGCAGGTCCGGCTTGTAGAACGACGTGTCGTTGTTACCGCCGTCCCAGATAACCACGTCAGCTTCCTTCTCTGCTTCGCGCAGAATGGCCTCGTAGTCGACACCGGCATATACCACACAACCGGCGGCAATGTGAGGCTCGTATTCTTCGCGCTCTTCGATTGTGACGTCGTGCTTCTCTAGATCCTCGTAAGTCTCGAAGCGCTGAACCGCCTGTTTCACGAGATCACCGTAGGGCATTGGGTGCCGTACCAACACGACCTTCTTGCCCATCGACTGGAGGATCGCCGCGACACGGCGGCTGGTTTGGCTCTTACCGCAGCCAGTCCTGACAGCGCAAACCGCAACCACCGGCACTTTCGACTCCACCATGGTGCGTTCCGCACCGAGAAGCAAGAAATCTGCGCCTGCGGCAGATACCTGCGAAGCGATGTTCATCACCCTCTCATGCTTCACATCGCTGTAGCTGAACACGGCTACATCGACCTTCAACTCTTTGATGAGACGACTCAGTTCACTCTCCGCCTCAATCGGAATCCCTTTTGGATACTGCTTGCCCGCGAGTTTCGCCGGATACCGACGGTCGTCGATATTGGGAATCTGCGTGGCGGTGAACGCTACAACCTCGTAATCCGCATTATCACGGAAGAAGACGTTGAAGTTGTGGAAGTCGCGCCCTGCTGCGCCGAGAATGAGAACGCGTTGTTTCATACTACGAGCTTCCTCTCCGTTGTGAGTTCTGATATGACCTAGCTGGTCATGATCAGGAGCGGCTGGCCACCCAGTGACTCATATTTGGGTCGCAAACGATCAACATCATAATACCGCTCTATTTCTACTACCTTCTTTGACCCCGTGACCACGCTGATGGGCACGTTGTCGTATACACCATTCTTCACGCACACCAAGCGCCCCGATTTGCCGGCCAGCGCGAGGTCGACTGCAAGCGTACCAAACG
>CAYTDU010000788.1:0-3044 GCA_964436395.1 uncultured Gemmatimonadaceae bacterium
ACGCAGAGTGGGAGGGCGGAGTCGCCGTCGAGCTCTCCTACAACGGCGGGGAGCTATCGATGGTCGCTTTCATTCCCGATGCCAGCCAGTTTGAGGCGTTTGAGCAGAGCCTGACGGTGGAGCACTACGAGGCGATCGTCTCGACCCTCGAATCCCGACGGGTCGACCTTGGCTTTCCCAAGTTTGAGCTGACCTACGACGTTTCGCTCGTCGAGCCGCTCACGACGCTGGGAATGGGCGACGCATTCCTTCCCGGGATCGCAGATTTCTCGGGTGTCGACGGATCGCGGAATCTGTTCATCTCCGACGTGCTACACAAGGCGTTCGTCTCCGTCGACGAGGCGGGGACCGAAGCCGCGGCGGCGACCGCGGTGATCTTTGAGTTCACCGCCATTCCCGGACCGCCGGTGACTCTGACTGTGGATCAACCTTTCCTGTTCGTCATCCGCGATGTCCCAACCGGAACGATCCTGTTCATCGGCCGCGTGGTCGCGCCTTAGAGGAATCTCGTAGTGACCGGTCTCAAGACCCGTAATGCAATCTAGATCTGCTTTGAGGGTTTCCCCGTGGTTGAGATGCGAAACCCCAGGCCAAGCAGGAGCAGTGCGGCAAGGCCGAGGCCGAGGGCCAGTCCGAAGCTCAAGCGAAATCGGGTCTGGAAGGCCACTACTGTCAATACGAGGCTCGCGGCTCCTATCGCACCCAAGGCGACCAGCTTCTTGCGGGCGAATCGCGCGACATCATGTTTGGAGAACGGCCGCGTCTGCACGGCGGTGAGGCCGAACTCCCAGCCGATCAGCGCACTCGTAGCGGCGAACACAACAAGGTACGGATTTGCGCCAAACAAGGCGTTGGCCACTGCCAGAAGCGTAATCAGTAACAGAAGAAGCAACAGCCCACGAGCCTCTACGTCGAACAAGACGAGAACACCGCTAACTACACCCAGGAAGACGCCGCAGCCTCCCAGTGGCAGCGGTCCGGCGGCAAAGCCGCACGCGGCAAGAGTTGCCGCGGAGAGCGCGAAGAAGACAAGTGCCATCCGCTTCATCGCCATGTGTGTCTCCAGCCGCCCTTCACCAACCCGTGCAGCGGGACCGCGAGCGGCTCGCTGATGTCCCAATCGATGACCACAACGCCGATGCGTCGCAGGGTATCGAGCAGAAGAGCGCGGCGCAGCTGGGCGATGCGGATGGCCAATCCCAGTGCCTCGTCGGTGGGTCGTTGCGCGCTCCTGCTCGCGAGAGCGTTTGGCGAAACGAGCAGGATCTGATACTCGCGCGCTCGCAGGATGCCGAGGACCTCCACGTCGTCCTCGTCGGCCAGCGGACTGACGAGGATCAATTGCGAACGGGGAGGGAAACGCCGGGCCGGGATGTTGCGCAGGTCCTCGAATACGGACTTATCGGCCGTCCTCGCACGGGCGAGCGCTTCGAGAATCCGCTCTCTCTGTACTCTGCCGCTGCTGGGATAGGTCCAATCCAGGTAATTCCCGTAGATGAGCAGGCCGACGTAGTTGCCCTGGTCGAGAAAATGGAGGGCGAGGCTGGCTGCAGCACGTACGGCGTGGTCGAAAACGCACGCTTCGCCGATCCGTGTGTTGACCCGCTCGCGAGCATCGAGAATCAGGGTCACATCGGCGATCCGTTCCTGTTCGTACTCGTTGATCACCAATTCGTCCCACCGGGCGAACGCCCGCCAGTTGATCCGTCGAATGTCGTCTCCGGTGACGTACTCCCGACAACCAAAGAAATCCAGGCCGGTGCCACCGACGTTCGCCTTGACCACGCCGGCGAATGCGCGCGTGCGGCGGGGCCGAATGGGGATGGTGTCGAAGATCTCGATCCGTGGTTGCGCAAACAACGCGCTCTCCTCGGGGATCGATAGCGTGGATGTGGACAAGGACCACCGGTCCCAGATCAGCGCCTGGACAGCAGGGAAGCGGTGAACTCCGCGGCAGGCCTGCAGGGTATAAGACAGGGTCTGGGCCTCTCCCGCAGCCAACGACTGCAAAGATACGGCCCTTCCTTCGGTGATCCGGCACCCCAATGGAGGTTGTTCGATCAGGCCGAGCATCGGGATGGCCTCACCCCGGTTTTCGACTGCGAGGCTTACATCGAGGCGGCCGCCTTCTTCGATCCGCTCGGGTTCAAGCGACCGGCGAGCGGAGAGGCTGGCCGCAGTGGGTGCCAGGCGGACGTAGAGAAGGACGCCACAGTAGAGCAGGAAGGGGATCGCCAGTGCCAGCACCGTGCCGTCGCGCAGAAGCAATCCCGCACCCGTAAGCACGACACCGATCCCGGCAGCCACAACGAGCCTTCCACGCCAAAGCACGCTAGTCGACCTTGGGAACCGAAACCGAGCGCAGGATGTTCTCCACGATGTCGGTGGGAGTGATCCGCTTGGACCACAGCTCGGGGCTGAGGATGAGTCGATGGACCAGCGCGGGAATGGCAAACGTCTTCACGTCGTCGGGCAGCACGTAGTCGCGTCCTTCGAGCGCGGCCTTTGCCCGTGACAACTTGAGCAGGGCAAGCGATCCGCGCGGACTGGCCCCCACGTAGACGTTCGTGTCGCTTCGGGTCCGCTCCACGATGGACACGATGTAGGATTCGATGTCCGGATCGACGTGCACGGTCTCCACGGCAGCGCGCATCGCCAGTAGACCCTCCGCGTCGGTGGCCGCCCGCAGTCTGATCTCGTCGGCCATCCGTTCCCTGCGGCGACGGAGAATTTCCACTTCCCCGTCGTGATCGGGATAGCCAACGGCAAGGCGCACCATGAACCGATCGAGCTGCGCCTCGGGGAGGGGAAATGTGCCTTCGTACTCGATCGGGTTCTGGGTGGCAATCACAATGAATGGCGGGGGAAGCGGCTTGGTTTCGCCGCCGATCGTCACCTGAAACTCCTGCATCGCCTCGAGAAGCGCCGACTGGGTCTTGGGGGTAGCGCGGTTGATCTCATCGGCCAGCACAACATTGGCGAACAGCGGACCCAGCGACAGGTGAAACTCACCGGATTCGCGGTCGAAGATGTGCGAACCGGTG
>CAYTDU010000789.1:0-3041 GCA_964436395.1 uncultured Gemmatimonadaceae bacterium
ATACATGTAGACAACGACACGAGATTGCTATGACGAGAGTTGGAATAGTGGGAATCGGTCACGGCGTCTTCGGTAGACGCAGTGACGCAACTGTACAGGAACTGGCATTCGAGGCGTTCAAAGCCGCCATGGACGATGCCGGAATCGAGCGCGACGTGCTCGATGCTTCGGTGATCGGGTCTGTCCCCGAATACCATAAGCAAAGGTCACTACCAGGAGTGGTGCAGGAGTACCTAGGGCTAAACCCGAAGCCGACGTGGCTGACGGAAGTTGCGTGCGCATCCTCCAGTGCGGCGCTGCGCTCAGCCTGGATGGCCATCAAAGCTGGCGTGCACGACGTCGTGGCAGTACTCGGGTGTCAGAAGATGACCGAACTGTCTACTCCGGAAATCCTCGCACTCATGGGAAGGGTGGGTGAAGTTCAGTGGGAGTCCGGATTCGGAACGACGTTTCCCGCATACTATGCCATGTTCGCGCAGCGGCATATGCACGACTACGGCACTAAGCGAGAACATCTGTACGATGTGGCGATAAAGAACCACTACTACGGCGCCAGGAACCCCAACGCACTCTTCAGGAAAGAGATCACCAAGGAAAAGGCGGCCGCTTCAGATGAAGTGGCGACACCATTCAACGTCTTCGACTGTTGCGCGAATGCCGACGGCGCCGCGTGCGTGATCGTGGCGAACGAGGAACGTGCTAAAGAGATCTCCGACAAGGTCGTGTGGCTGGATGGCATGGCGTGCGCAACGGCCAGTATGTCGGTACTCAGGAGACCCCACCTGACGGGATTGCCAAGCGCAGAAAAAGCTGGTGCGGACGCGTACGCGATGGCCGGCGTGGGACCGAACGATATCAAGGTGGCTGATGTGCACGACTGCTTCACTATCGCTGAAATCATGGCCTATGAGGACCTGGGCTTCTGCAAAAAGGGGGAAGGCGGACCATTCGTTGCCGACCGGCAGACCTACATCGGCGGGAAGGTAGCCGTAAACGTCGACGGTGGACTGAAAGCCAAAGGGCATCCTATTGGGGCAACCGGATTGTCCATGACTTACGAAATCGCAAAACAACTTCGAGGCGAGGCGGGGGAACGGCAGGTTCCCGATGCCGACATCGGTCTTACCCACAATGTGGGCGGGATCGGCCAATACTGCTTCGTTCAAATCATGAAGAGGGATTGACCCATGTTCAAATGGTTCGGGAAGGTCAATTTCGTACCGTATACCAAGATCACGGATTTCGCAAAACACCTCAAAGACGGTCGGCTGATGGGGACGAAATGTAAAGACTGTGGGGCATTCTCGTTTCCACCGCGGGCCGATTGTGAGGCGTGTATGAGCGGCAATTATGAATTCGTGGAACTGAGTGGCAAGAGCATACTGCAGACGTTTACGAAGATCGTAGCTGCTCCAACCGGCTTCGAAGACGTAGTTCCGTACACGGTCGGTGTGGTAGATCTCGAAGAGGGCGGTCGAGCCCTCGCTTGGTTTGGTGACAGCGTGCAGGAAGACGAAATCGAGATCGGGATGGAGCTCCAGATCGTACCTCAGATCTTTGATGAAGTAGAGGAAATCAAAGTCTACTACAGCCTGGAGAAGCCAGGAACGACGTGGTCGAAGGTGACCACCTAAACTAAACGATCGAATGCGCACTGGTTCCTGCCGTTGCCCCTACGCAACGGTGGGAACCGCGACTCAAGCGGAGGTGGATCTGCATGGCGATACAGACGTCGATAGAGGATGGAATCGGCAGAATCGTACTCGATGAACCGCCACTCAACATCCTCTCGCAAAAACTGCTCGGTGAACTCCGGGGCGGGCTGGGCAAGCTAGAAGCCGAACCGACTCTCAGGGTGCTCGTGCTTTCCGCCGAGGGGAAACACTTCTCGGCGGGCGCAGATGTTGGGGAGCACTTGCCCCCAGCCTTCGAGCAGATGATTCCTGAATTTGTCGAGACCATTGCTGCGATCGACGCATTTCCCCTTCCCGTGATTGCCGCCGTCAAGGGGCGATGCCTGGGCGGTGGCTTCGAGGTCGCGCAAGCAGCCGACATGATCGTTGCCGGCGAAGGCGCGATGTTCGGGCAACCCGAGATAATGCTTGCTGTTCTACCGCCGGCGGCGTGCGCGGTGCTGCCGGATATCTGTTCTGCAGGCCAAGCCGCCGAGATTGTATTCAGCGGAGAGGCGTTGAACGCGCAGCAAGCCCATGAGGCTGGAATCGTGCTGCGAGTTGTGTCGGATGATAGCGTCGAAACAGAGGCTCTCGACCTCGCCGGCAAGATTGCCCGACATAGCGCGGCGGCGCTGCGGGTGACGAAGAAGGCTCTTCGCGCAGGGATGGTGGAACGGCGCTCCGCAACTCTCAAAGGCGTCGGGCGGATATACGTTGACGAACTGATGCAAACGGAAGATTCCGTCGAAGGCCTGCAGGCGTTTCTCGACAAGAGGAAGCCAAACTGGAAACACCATTAGGGGAGAAGGATGGGATTGTCGCGATGTATACACTTGCGGTCATTGTTTGTGATTACTTTGGCCGCAGCGTTAGGGTGGTTGATTGGCTGCTCGGACGAAACAACGTCTCCAGATGAAGTCCGGTCGTCTAGGTCGTATCAAGGTCACGCTTCCGACGTCGATATCAACAACTTCGTCACGGTCTATCCGCACACCGTAGGCACGAGGCTTGACGACTGTCAAACCTGCCATACTGGCGGTGAAGTGAACGACGACGATGACGAAACCGTGTATGCCAACCCCTGTGACTACTGCCACTACATCATTCATCCGCCCGAGGGTTGGACGGGGCTCCCCACAGGCATGGCCCAGACACTCAATCCGTACGGAACGGCTTACCACGGTGTCGGTAGAAACACCGAGGCACTCCAGACGATCGCAGAACTCGACAGCGACGGTGATGGATACTCCAATGCGGATGAGATCGATGACCTGAAGTATCCAGGTGATAGCGATAGCCAACCCGGGCAGAGTATCTGTGCGGCGCTGAAGGTGGCAATGGATGAAATCCAGCAAATGCCTGCAC
>CAYTDU010000790.1:0-3040 GCA_964436395.1 uncultured Gemmatimonadaceae bacterium
TGTCCGGGCGGTAAGGAGGTGGACCGGGCGAATTCAGGTTCCTGGCATGGGCGCAGCCCTATCGTGGGGATTCGATCGTGGCATTTGACGGTTCGACCGGCCGCGTCTCGGTCCTGTCCCCGCGCAGCGTTTATGTGCGGTCGTTCCAGCCGATTGCACCGGGGGACCATCCCCGTGCCAGCGTGGTGGGCTCATTCGCAGATGGCTCCTTCCTAGCGAGCTACGGCGTGCGCCCCAGTTACTGCTAGCGACTCGACACGAGCAGAGCGCCCAACGGAGCAGCATGGGATCTTCGAAGCGGAGGGCGGTTTCGTCCGAACAGTTGGGGACTTTGTCGCAGACGAACAATTCGTGTGGGCCGATGGTAATCGGGTCTCCGTGGGCGGCGTGCCCTTTGGAAGGGCTACTGCCACCGCGGTATTGAACGCGCTCTTTGTGGTTGGCGACAACACGGCGTTCGAGGCCCGGGCGTATCATCAGCGCGGCGCGTTGAAGCAGATTCTGCGTATTCGTATGGACCGCCAACCGCTCGGACGAGAGGTTGCGGACCGTCATCGAGCAGCGGCACTGGAGGAGATTCCTGAATCGCCGTTTCGTCCGGTGCAACAACGTGCGCTCCAAACAACACCGTATCCTTCGCACTATCCATACTATGGTGACGTCGTGGTGACTCGACCAAGTCATGCGTTTTGGATTCAGTCGGCCCCGCAATTTGACGAGGTGTCGGATCGGTGGTTGATATTTGAGCCTGAAGGTGAATATCGTGGGTGGTATGCCATCCCACGACCAGTGCGGATTACCGACGTCGGTGACCGCTTCGTTGTGAGCATTGTGACGGATCAGCTGGGTGTCGAGTTCGTGGAGGTCTACGATTTGGACACCGGCAAGTGACTCCGCCAATGTTTCATTGCGGCAGCACGAGGGCATTCAGAGGTGGAGTCGACCTAGATGGCCGACGTGTTCGACCGGAGGAAAATGGTTGTCTCTGACCACTACACTACCGACTGTTGTGCAGTGGGTTTTTCAGAGAATGGAGTTCGGTATGTATCCTCCCGTTCTCTCGACGTTCGCGCCGTCGAGCCGCACTGTTCCAGATCCATTGATGATGATCACCAGAAGCATCTTGGCTTCGTCCTCCGCGATGGACAACGTCTCCTCGAAATACTCCCATCCGTTGGAGGGTACAGACGTGTCGATGACGGGGTCTCGCCGGCGCACCGTCTTCCCTGACGCATCCATCACGATCCGGTTGACCGTGAGGGTGCACCCTTCGTTCCAGTACGACATGCTGAAGCGGTAGGTGTTCCCCGGCTCGAATGCCACCTCTCTGCTGCGTATGGCCGGAAGCTTGTCCCGTGTTCGCACCACGAGTTTGAGCGAGTGACTGCCGTCTACGACCTCGTTCGAATCCAACACGACTCGGAGTGTGTTGTCGGCCTCTGGGTTCGGAAAGAACACCCAGTTGACGGGGTACCCATCATCGGTGATCTCGAAGCTCCCGTTCATACCAGCCGAACCGTGCCGCTTGAGCAGCTCATCACTCTCGCAGGCAACCGACATAGCGCACAACGCGCCGAGGATTACCGCAAACCATTTTCGATCGAATATGCCCATGAGCTTCTCCTTAAACCTCTCGCCCGCCGTGTTGCTTGCCCGTTTGTGTAGAATCAAGTTCTTGTTCGCCGGCTCCATCAGGGCTTAGTGCGCGGCCAGCAGCTAGCAGCGCGAGCCCGCACGCCAGGAGTGGGAGAAACGTGGTCAGTAGCACCAGCCAAGCGCCCAGTCGTGTGGTGAAGGCCTCATATAGATCGAAGGCGACGAACATGTAGAGCGCTACGAGCACGAGCAGGGCGCCGGTGCTGCGAGGCCAGCGTCGGGCTGTCCACGCCAACACAAAGAAGGGCAAGGCGAGACGCGCCTCCAGAAGGAGCGTCACGGGTTCGATCGGGTGGGAGATGACTGTGAAGACGAGCCAGAATGATCCGAACACCACGAGAATGCGAGAGACTGCCTGTTCGGCGTCCCAGTAGGTGAACAGCGCGTTCAGGAGCCACACTACTACGAGCAGGATCAGTATCCCGGCCATCGACAACGCAAGATCGGAATCGACGCTCGTCGTTCCCCGCTGTGCCAAGGCCAGCCACAAGCTTAGGAACAACCCCGCTGCCAGGAGGGCTCGGTAGCCCGCTGCCCGATTGGCTTCACGCTGGAATTCGTCTTGGTCCTTCAGGAATCCCATTTCTCGCAGAGCACCTGGCCCGAAAAAACCGATACCAAAAACCACCAGGAAGACCATGTCTACGGTGGCCGCCAAAACTACTCCGGTTACTACCAATGTTCCCGCCACTAACGTGGCGGGGGAAACACCTCGGCGGACATCCGCCTCGGCAGCGGATCTACTCATATGGATTTCTCCTGGTCATTCAACTGAAAGAGGTCCTCCACCGTCAGCCCCAGAGCCCATGCTAGCCGGAGGGCCAGCTCTATGCTGGGGTTGTACTTGCCCGTCTCGATGGAATGCACGGTCTGGCGGGTGACCCCGACCTTGTTGGCCAGATCGGTCTTGGTCATGCCGTCCGCTGCTAGGCGATGCTGGCGAAGATTGTTATGAACTAGGCCTGTGAGTCCCATCGTTTCAAGTGTAAAGCACGCTTGACGGTTCGTCAAGCGTGCTTTACACAATGAGTTCAGCGCTGATTGGTGGACACCACGCTCGTCACTGCGGCAGAACTGGAGCGATGACCGTCCGCACTAGCTAGCGGACTTCCCCGCCCGCCATGACCACCGCACTGGGCTCGTCCGTAGGACGCTTCAGACTGGCCATGCCGAAAATAGCAGCCCGCCCTCTGGTGGGTCACTGCACGTCACCCGAGTCGCGCGATCGGTAAAGGTTGAGCTAGAGCACCGGTCTCCGAGGCTCTCCATCAATACTGCGCGCACCACGGTTGCCTCCCAGCTCCTGTGGTGGGTACTTCGCCGCAACCGTCTCATCGATGTCCACACCTAGGCCTGGAAGATCGTTCGCGGGGTACCGCACCCC
>CAYTDU010000791.1:0-3038 GCA_964436395.1 uncultured Gemmatimonadaceae bacterium
CCCTATATGGCATCGCGCGCCGCTACGGAGTGGATGCGTGGGCCATTGCCCGGGGAGTCGACATGAGCGAGCCCGATGTGGTAGTCCACACCGAGCTGGACGGCGTAACACACCTGGTCGGGCGTCTATGGATCAGAGAGAGCCGCCGAGGTACATACGGCGCGACCTTCCAGTACGCAGATTATTGGCTCGAGCAAAGCGGGTCCTTTGCCGTTGATCCCCTTTTACCACTGGTGTCTTCGGCGCCTTATCACAAGGAGAGGTTGTTCGGCGCCATTGCTGATTCTGCACCTGACCGATGGGGTAACACGCTCATAAGCCGGGCTGAGCGGTTTCGGGCAAAGCGGGAAGGTCGTGCCCCGAGGCACTTGAGAGAGATCGACTACGTCCTGGGAGTCGCCGACGTCGCCAGGCAGGGTGCGCTGCGGTTCTCCCGGGTCGAGGGAGGAGAATTTCTAGCGTCCGAATCGGAAAACGCGGTACCTCCCATGGTCGATCTACCAAAGCTTCTTGCCGCTGCCCAGGGATTCCTGGAAAATCCCGACAGCGAGCACGACCTCCGAATCCTCCTCGCACCGGGATCCTCGTTGGGAGGGGCCCGCCCAAAAGCCTCGGTCAGAGATAACAAGGGCCAGCTCTGTCTGGTGAAGTTCCCCAAGAAGGACGATCCCTACTCCGTTGGGGCATGGGAACACCTCGCGCTCGTCTTGGCTGCAGACGCGGGAATGAGGGTAGCCGAGTCGACGCTCCTGTCAGTGGAGCATCAGAAAGTCGTCCTTCTGAGTCGTTTTGACCGTGACGGGACGGAGCGGGTTTCTTTCCTCTCGGCGATGAGCCTCCTGGACGGAGTGGACCACGAGCCCCGTAGTTACCTGGAAATCGCCGAAGGCATTCGAAGGTTTGGTGCGCAGGCCAGGACTGACCTGTCGGAGCTATGGAGGCGGATGGTGTTCAACATCTTGATCTCCAACACGGACGACCACCTCAGGAACCATGGGTTCCTCTATGCCGGAACTGGTGGATGGACATTGTCGCCTGCGTATGACCTGAACCCAACGCCAGTCGAGGTGAAACCTCGGTTCCTTTCGACGTCTATCGGAGAAGACTCGAATGACACGACCGCATCGTTGCCTCTAGCACTCGATGTGGCCAAGTACTTCGACCTCGAGGAAGGGGAGGCCCAGTCGATGGCACTGGAAATCGCCAATGTGACAAGGCAATGGGCCGACCGTGCACGTAGTATGGGGATCTCGGGCAGCGAAATCGATCGTATGTCTTCCGCATTTGAGCATGAGGACCTCGCGCTCGCCCTCACCTTCGAGTGAAGCGGCCGCTACCCCGTGATAGGAATTCTTATCCACCCCTCACAAGTATGCTACGATGCACTGAGGCTCGACCGTTACGAGCGGCTTTTGTTCGATTCTATGCTGTAGCCTGACCCTGCGGCTCGAACCGCTCGTACACCATCGGTAGTACGATCAATGTCACCAATGTCGAGGTGAGCAGACCACCCACGACAACCGTCGCCAATGGTCTCCAGATCTCGGCTCCTGGACCGCGCGCCAGCAGCAGCGGGAGTATGCCGAACACCGTGGTGAAAGTCGTCATCAAGACGGGCCGAAGCTTCGTGTTGACGCCGTTTCGTATCGCTTCGATTGTCGGCTTGCCGTCGTTCAAATAGCCGCGTATCGACGCGAGCAGTACTAGCCCGTCCTCCAGTGCGATCCCAAATATTGCGATGAACCCTATGGACGCAGGTACGCTCAGGTATTGTCCCGATACGGCGAGCGCGATTATGCCTCCCGTGAGCGCAAGAGGGATGTTGATCAGGATGATCAAAGCCTCGCGTCCAGAGTTGAGGGCGGCGAATAGCAACAGGGAAACCAACACCAACGTGAGTGGGGCGATGAAAGCTAAACGACGGTTCGCCCGCTGTTGTAGCTCGAACTGCCCACCCCACGTGAGCTTGTATTGAGGAGGGATATCTACCGCCGCATCGATAGCCGAGCGGGCTTCCTCTACGAAGCGCACGATATCTCTGCCTCGTACGTTGCACTGAACCGTGATGAACCGCCTGTTGCCCTCTCGGCTGATTACGCGGTGACCTTCCACAGCCTGCACCGTCGCAATGAGGTCCAACGGTATCTGCCCACCGTTGGGGAGACTGATGAGCAACGCCTCAATTGCCTCGATGTTGTTTCGGGCCTCAGGCCTGAAACGCAAAAAGATGTCGAACCGCCGCTGTTCCTCGTACACCTTCCCGACCACGATCCCGCCGACGGCCGCTTCGATGGTCTCTTGCACCGCCCCGATGTCGAGCCCGTACCGCGCTATGGCTTCACGGTCGAGTTCGACCTGGATCTGGTTCTGGCCAGTGAACTGTTCGACCTGAACGTCCGCCGCGCCCGGGACCTCGAGCAACACATGTTCGATCTCTGCCGATACCTCGCGAAGTATGTCGTAATCCTCTCCGTAAAGTCTCAGTGCGAGCTGCGCTTTCACACCCGTAATGAGTTCGTCCAGGTTGTGCTGGATCGGCTGGGTCATGCTGAGAGCCAAACCCGGCACAGCTTCCAACCGGTGCTCGATTTCCTCGATCAGCTCATTCTTGTTTCGGAATGCATCCCATTGTTGGATCGGCCTGAGTTGGACGAGCATCTCGACGTCGTTCACGAAGTGTGCGTGGCTCCCGACCTCGCCTCGGCCAATACGACTGAGCACACCGGTGACTTCCGGTACGTCCAACACGATGTTCTCGATCTCGTTTGCCCGGACGATGGTCTGTTCCAGGCTGATGTTCGGGTTGAACGTTGCTCTCAGATGGAGCGTGCCCTCCTCCAAGTACGGGATGTACTCTCTACCCATTGTGAACACGAGTATCACACCCACTGCAGCGACCGCATTCACCACGATAAACACGCGCCTACGTTGTCTGCGGCAAGCTTCGAAGAACGGCAAATAGATCTGCCGAGCCCGCGATATGATAACGGGTTCCCGAGCCGTCGAACCCTTCTGCTTCAGTACGTACCAGGCAATTG
>CAYTDU010000792.1:0-3032 GCA_964436395.1 uncultured Gemmatimonadaceae bacterium
CTGCCCTCTGAAGTTCGCAGTTCCTCGGCGATCTTGAGCAAGTACCCCACAATGACCTGGTCGTACGCCGATTCACCGTGGTGCTCGTCGATCGCCTTGGCAACCATGCTTGGATCGGTTTCTATGTCGTCGTCGCTAGCTTTGTCATCGCTGACTTCTTCGGCCGCTATTGCGGCCCTCGCCAGGCCAATCCAAAGTTGAGCCGCTCTTGTGCGCGCTGCACCATCGGCGGCATCCTTACTATCCGGATCTTCGTCCAGAAGCTGAAGCGCTTCGTAGGTCAGGGAGTGGAGAGTGACATTCGGCCAAGCCGTGAGTTGTGACGGCGGCCCCAGTCCTATTGGCTTTCCACTTCGGTCGGCTTCAGTTGCGAGCAATGTGAGGAGATCGCCGATTTCGAACGCATCCGCTCCTCGTCGGAAGCTCACGGCTCCCAATTGATGGCGGTGAAGTCGTCCGGCCAAATCCAGCAAGACTGGGTTCTTTGGATCCGTTGCTACACCGTCAATCACGAGCTGATCGCGAGCCACACCCAACGAAAGTGTACCCCGTTCTGCAAGCAGTGGGTCGAGTCTCTGCGCGACTCGTTCGCATGCAGGCCCAAGTGAGGGGTGCCCCTCGGGGTACATAGCGTGTTTGTGGAGTGCGATCGACAATTCGATTAGAACGTCGGCAAGGTCACTCGACAATGTCGTGCGGCCACCCTGTTCCTCGGGCTGTATGTCGCCGTTTTCAGTCACTTACGTCCATCCCACAGACCTCGTCACAAATCGAACTCGTTCAGGACGGTCCTTTTTCTCTACGAAGCAGCGCCGCTGGACCCACTCGTACCAGGACAACCGGATCCAAGAGATCTCCCCCTGAAAGAGTGAGGGTGTTCTCTATCAATTCGAAGTTGTATCCCAGCCATTCATCACCGAATTTCACAAAAATCGTGTCAGCCATAACACGCCAGCGAACCGATTCCTCTCCAAAGCTGGCAGTGAAGTCATCGCGGACCACGATCACGTGCGGTCCGTCCGGAGTCTCAGCCTGCCACGACCCGGAAAGTTCGACCGGCGCCTGTTGCGCCTGCAACGCAATTGGTAACACGAGTAGAACGAATACCAACGACTTCATAGATCGTCTCATTGAAACAAGTTAAGGTTCTCACGATAGTGTTACAACCAGAAGCGCCCCGAGGTTTCCCTCGAGGCGCTGAACCCGTATGGACGTATTGTGTTTTGTCCGGTCGGTCTAATACATGCCACCCATGCCACCACCAGGAGGCATTGCGGGCGCTGGCGGCTCCTCTTCCTTCTTCTCGACCACTACACACTCGGTCGTGAGCAACAGGCCTGCCACTGAAGCCGCGTTCTGTAAGGCCGTACGCGTGACCTTGGTAGGATCGATAACACCTGCCTTGACCAGGTCTTCGTACGTTTCAGTCTGCGCATTGTAACCGTAGTTCTTCTGCTTCGACTTGCGGACGTTCTCGACCACGATTGAACCCTCGACGCCGGCGTTCATTGCGATGCAGCGCATCGGCTCTTCGAGTGCACGGGCCACGATGTCGGCACCGATTTTCTCTTCAGCGTCGTCAAAGCCCAACTTCTTCACCGAATCCTGCGAGCGGAGCAGCGCAACGCCACCACCCGGTACGATGCCTTCCTCAACCGCGGCGCGAGTTGCGTGCAACGCGTCTTCAACGCGGGCCTTCTTCTCTTTCATCTCGGTTTCGGTCGCAGCACCGACGTTGATCACAGCGACACCACCGGCCAGCTTGGCCAGACGCTCCTGCAACTTCTCCCGATCGTAGTCAGATGTGCTCTTGTCGATGGCGGCTCTGATCTCCTGGATCCGACCCTGAATGTCCTTATCGGTCCCGGCGCCATCGACGATAGTGCTGTTGTCTTTGTCGATAACGATGCGCTTGGCGCTACCTAAATCACCGAGTACCGCGTTCTCGAGCTTGAAGCCGACTTCCTCGCTGATGACTTTTCCGCCTGTGAGGATGGCGATGTCCTGCAGCATGGCCTTGCGCCGATCGCCAAAGCCGGGAGCCTTAACCGCACAAACCTTCAGCGTGCCACGGAGTTTGTTCACGACCAGCGTCGCGAGGGCTTCACCTTCGACGTCCTCGGCGATGATCAAGAGAGGTTTGCCGGTCTGGGCGACCTTCTCGAGGACCGGAAGAAGATCTTTCATCGCGGAGATCTTCTTGTCGTGGATGAGGATCAGTCCATCTTCGAGAACCGCTTCCATCTTCTCAGGATCGGTCACGAAATAGGGCGACAGGTAACCGCGGTCGAACTGCATACCGTCAACTGTTTCCAGCTCGGTCGCCAGACCCTTGGCCTCTTCAACCGTGATGACGCCGTCTTTGCCGACTTTTTCCATCGCGTCAGCGATCAGATCGCCGATCTCGGCATCGTTGTTTGCTGAAATAGAGCCAACCTGCGCGATTTCGGTCTTGCCACGTGTTGGAACCGACAGTTTCTCGAGATCCTTCACAACCGTCTCTACCGCCTTCTCGATGCCACGTTTGATGGCCATCGGGTTCACACCGGCCGTCACACTCTTCAGACCATCGCGATAGATAGCCTGTGCCAAAACGGTGGCCGTCGTAGTGCCGTCGCCGGCAACGTCCGAAGTCTTGGTTGCTACTTCCTTCACCATCTGCGCGCCCATGTTCTCCAGCGCGTCTGACAGCTCGACTTCCTTTGCCACCGTTACACCGTCTTTGGTGACTGTCGGAGAACCGAACTTCTTGTCAATAACGACGTTGCGGCCCTTGGGCCCAAGGGTGACACTCACTGCATTGGCGAGCTTGTCAACACCCTTCTTGAGTGCGCCGCGCGCGTCAACGTCGAAATGCAATTCCTTAGCATTCGCCATTTCTACAATCTCCTTGAGTTCTCTCTAAGCTCTCTGTCAACCCACGACGGCGAGAACGTCTGTTTCTTTGACGATCAGGTACTGTTGGTCGTCAAGCGTGACCTCGGTACCGCTGTACTTGCCGTACAGCACCTTCTGACCAACTTCGAGCTCCA
>CAYTDU010000793.1:0-3028 GCA_964436395.1 uncultured Gemmatimonadaceae bacterium
AGTCCAATCGGTGCATCCGGCGAATCAGCATCCGACAGAACGCCCGATACACCTCGTGTTCAACCTCACGCTCCGGGCCACTCCCAGCAACATTCCAGATCACAAGACGTGATTCGCCGACACCATCGTCTCGCATGATGTTGACCTGGCCGTACGTTTCGCCTTCGGCTACACCGGCACCAATGAACTCCCAGACACATCGGCGGCGATTCATGTCGGTCGAGGCGTCCGGGCTGGGACGCATCGCCTCAACGTCCCGTAGCAACGCGTCGGCCGTTATCGCCCTCGCCTCACGTAGCAGCGTCTCCCACCGCTCAGACTCAGGGTGACCTTTCCAGTCATAGCCGACAAAAAGATTATAGCTTGTCATGCCGGCGACACCTCGAACGCCATGGTCTGCGGCGGGTCAACGTGGGGAATCACGTCTCCTCTTTTCAGCGGCGCAAACGAGGAACTCGACAGCACTGCCGTAAACGTCATGCCGCGAGCAGGCACCACAGCCACAACCTCGACATCGTCGGGAAGCTCAGACGCCACGACCTTGTACGTGCCGCCGCCGAGTTGAACCAGTAGTTCAGCGGACACCTCAAACAATGCCAGTCGGTCACCATCACGCGGGCAGCACAGCGACAACTGGCGGGAATCCAGCCTGCCTTCTGCCGTGATAGTCGACACCTCAGCAAGCCACTGGCGAATGTCGGCCGCCAGTTCCGCGTTATCGCTCTCAACGCTGTCGGCGTAGCACGCCAGCGCTCTCTGCGCGTGCGGGTCCCAGTCGTGATCGATCCGCAGTACGAAATACGCGGCGTCTTCGTCGATCGCTACGTAGCCCTCTCCGTCGCATCCTGGACAACACGTGTCCTGCCGAGGTGCTTGTACTATCTGAACACCCTTCCCACCGCATGCAGTGCACCTCTTGTGAATCAGGTACTTGGCCCTATTGAGCGGACCACGTTTCCAATCCTGGTCAGCCATGATCCCTCCACCTTTCAATCAGCCCCACCAAATCGCCCAACTTCTCTTCCGCTTCCTCACGCAGCTTCCACTCGTCGTCATGCACCTCGGGAATCTCGGCCAAACAAACCTCCACGCGAGCCAAGTGGAGCAACACGTCCTCGAAGCCGTCACCGCGTAAACGTTCGACGGCCGTCTCTCGCGGCGGATCTATCGGAGGTTCCGGTGACATGCGGCTGTTCTGCTTGGTTCCAGCAGTTATGTGATCCGGTGGTCTATGCTTCACCCGGCGGAGTGCCGTCGAACACGACGCGCCCGCCGCAAATCTTGCAACGCCAACACTGGGCGTTTTCTACTGCGTCTTTCCAGACCCCAAGCCACTCCTCCAGATCGCGCCCTTGACATTGAATCTCGCGAGCGCAGACCGTCGCCATCTCGGGGTCTGTGCACGCCGCCGCCCGCGACAGGGCAACCATGATTCGCGCACACCGAGACCAGAGGATCTCAGGGAAGTGCTTAACGTCCAACGCGACGCTTTGTTCGTCAGTGATCATCGTGCAACCCTCGCTTGCCCTTCGACCGCTCGCCTGGCATGAACGCACTGCTCCCACGCCGCCATCTTGGCGACCTGTTCCTCTTCTGTCGCCGGGCCTCGACACGACTGCCGACCGACTTAATCGATGAGAGCCACGTGACGTGCCGTATGTGCCGACAAGTCCCCTTGTCGTCCACCGTGGCCGGACGTAAGCTCTCGACTCGAAATAGCTGTTGAGGTGGTGATTCCATTGTGACTACACCCCAAAGTACCGACGCCAACGCCGCTCCGCCGACGCCCGATCCCACACACCACACCACCACGGATTCCAAGACACGTAGTCAAACACCCGATAGATCCGCTCAAACCGGTTCGGGCAATCCTTGTAGTCCACAATGATGTTCGTCGCCGTCGTCACGCTGCGAGGTAGTTGCCCAGCAAGATCGATCGCGCGGTTGGTCGTCGAGTAACCACGCCCCATATCCCGCAACACCGCCTCGTCCTCAGCCTGCACCGGCATGTGGAACACCTTCAGAAGCCCACGACGAGCCAACACGCTGATCAGGGCCTCAAGCTGCATGGCAACCCTCGGCTCCACGTTCCGCAACGACAACGTCCGCTCGTGACGCAACGCTAACTCCATCCACGTCGCCAACTCCTCCGCCGACGGGCTGTCCGCGACAAGCACAACGTCGTTGTGCCCAAGGAACTCCTCCTCGTTCACCGGCAACGTGTACGGCTCCCCACGTGTCTCGCGAATCGTGCAGTACGTACAGCACCCACTACAGCCAACGCTGGTGCGTAGCGGATACCGACGACGGAAGAGATGCCCAGGAGCAAGCGACCCGTTCGCTGGGTCGAAGTTCGACACCCAGAACGGGTCCGCCCACTGCACCAACGCCTGGTACCACAACTCCTGCCCGTCACAAACCACTCGTCCAAGCCGCCGAACGCCCCCCGGTAACTCGATGTCGAACCGCCGAGCTAAACACCCACCAACAAAATAGTTTTTGCCAGGACGCCGGTGCATCAAAGCACCCAGCGTCCGTAGGTCGTTCAAGACCGCCAGGTCCGTCACCTGGCAACCCAACACCACCAGCGTGTCAGCAGCCGACTCCGCCCGAGCAATCCGCTCAGCATTCGCGTTCGCCCACGACAAGAACTCCGCGTGAATCGACAAGCAAGCCGTGTTCACAACCCACACCTTGCCCACCAGTGCGTCGGCGCCCTCAAGAACGCCTGTTCCGAATCGGTTCGTCTCGGTCGCCATAGTCCCCACTCCAAGCGATGTAGCAAACGACGGCCGGCGCGTCTGCCTGGTACGCACCGGCCGCCAACGTGTGCGGCTAGCGACGCCTACGCTTCACGCTTCGCCAACTCCACCTTGCCAAGCTCAAACAGCCCGGCCAACACCCCCTCAATCGCCACCACGCCCTCGTACGGCACGTAGCTCCACTTCACCGGACCAATGTCCAGAAACTCCGTCGGCTGCCCCTCGCCACGATCCTTCGTCACATGGAACCCGTCAATCAACACCGT
>CAYTDU010000794.1:0-3025 GCA_964436395.1 uncultured Gemmatimonadaceae bacterium
CGTGCGCCGAAACAGCTCCCGCATCGGTGCCGGCGTCGCGGCCGTGGCCAGATCAAAGTCTTTCCCTTCGTAACCGAGCAAGCTGTCGCGTATGGCCCCACCAACGCACCAGGTCTCAAAACCCGCGTGTTCGAGCCTCTCAGCTATCAGGCGCACCTCATCAGGGATCGGAAGGGCATCAGGGAAGTTCATCCAAGAAACTCTTTTCGGCCCAATACGCCGGAGATGCGTAGCCTGTCGGTGCATCCCATAGCGCTGCCCGGAGTTCGCGATTCACGGCGGCGAAGGCGTCGAGTATCGCGAACGTAGGGTGCGCGGAGGGATGTACCGATAGGCGGAGTCGCCAAACATGTTCCCAATTGCTCGAATCGGGCGCGTGCGCAGGGCGCCGTCACGCCCCAAACGCCCCCTTGACGCGACTCCACCACCCCTCTTTGAGCTTCACCGGCGACACCTCCTCAAGCTCGCGATCCTCGATCACAGCCCTCGGATTCACCTCGCAGAGCTTCAATCCGACGTCCGGACAACCCGAGTCTTCAAAGAATTGGCGCGCGAACGACATCGTCCGCTCGTCTCCGTGGTTGTCTGACGCGGTCAAGTCGATCAAACCGTGCGACGTGAGCAGGCGTGCGTTCCGACCACGGGCGCTGTCTTTCAAGTACTCGCGCGCGTCCACCTGTGCTTTGGCACCGAGGTTCTTCCAAAACCGCAGGTTCTCGGGCGTCGCCGCGTCGTACCGTTCAACGTGAGCTATCACCGGTACCACCCCTGACGCGCAGATCATCTCCAACGCCTTAGTGATGGAATCAAATGCCACGCTCGTGTAGAACTCGACCAGATAATACCGCGATCCGGCGAGCGCACAACGCCGATGGTCGAATACTGCCGCCGGGAGAGGTTGATCCATCATTATCTCGAAGCCTAGGTGCAGCCTCGGCGATTCGGGGGCTACTTCAGTGAGCTGCGCCATCGCTACTTCGCGCCGCTCGAGCATGTCCTCAGCGTCCATGGCAAAGTCTGACGATTTTGCATGCGGAGTGAGGACCACATCGGTCACCCCTTCGGCCGCAAACCGGTTCAGTACCTTGACCGGACGGCTCACGGATCTAGGCCCGTCGTCGATGCCGGGGAGGAGGTGGGAGTGGATGTCGATCATAGGGAAGGGCGGTCAGGCGGTCGGGCGGGCAGGCGGACAGTGCCCCGCCGCCGCCCCCCCTCCAATCCCAGTTTGCCGTGTTCAGATGCCGTCGCACTCACCGTAACTCCGCGAGCTTCTCCGGCTGTTGCTCGGCGACCGCCTCACAGGCGTAGGTGATCAATGCATCAGCCGCCAGGAGCTTAATTGCAGTGTCGTGGGTGGCAGGAGCCAACTTCGCTTCGGTCATAAGGGCCTCGCCAATTAGCCGCAGTTCGTGCACAAACTGCCCGCCTGACCGCCCGACCGCCCGACCGCCAGCAACCGCGTCCATAATTCGCGTGCGCAGCGACTCAGGAACATCGATGAGTCGTGGTTCCAACCAGCCTATTAGATCAGTCAGTGCGCCACCTCACTTGTTACCATCATTGCACCGAGGCGCAGCATGCCGGTACCTCCCGTAGCGCGCCGCAGTAAGCACTCGCTCGGCGCGAAGCGCCGGCAGTGCGCACGTAGGCAAGCGAAGGGAGGTACCGGCATGCGAAGCCCCAACAACTAACCGACACCAAGTTCGGACAGATAGGCCCCAACTATCTCGACAAGCCGACTCTTCGTCTCAGGGACCTTCTCGACATCCCCAACCCCGCTCGACGCAAAATGCGGCCTGCCGCCACCGCGTCCGCCACTGACAGCCGCGAGGCGGTTCGCCAACTCACCCGCTTTGACGCCGGCGGACACGAGATCGTCTGTGACAGCCACGAAGATCGACGGCCGCTCGCCAGTTGTGAAAACCACCTTGATGCCGTTACGGTTCTTGTCACGGAACGCATCCATGAGAAGCCCCACCTGCGCTCGATCAGATACCGGTGAGTCGTCGGTGACCACCGTCACTTCGCCAATCTGTTGTGACCTGCTCCCCGCTCCCCGCTCCCCGCTCCCTGTCTTTATCAGCTCCTCCACCTGCTTCTCGAGCTTCTTCTTTTCCTCGAGCAGAGCCTCGATCCGGTTCGACACATGCTCGGGCCCGGTTCTGAGCTTCTCGGCAGCGCCGTCGAGCTGAGACTCCACGCCCTTCACATAGTTGTACGCGCCAGGCCCCGTGACCGCCTCGATGCGCCGGACTCCTGCCGCGATACCTGACTCGCTGGTTATGTGAAACAACGCGATCTGACCCGTGGTCCGCACATGAGTGCCACCGCACAGTTCGAGTGAGATTCCGGGTACACGCACACAACGCACTCTGTCGGCATACTTCTCTCCGAACAGAGCCATAGCTCCGGCTCTGAGTGCATCGTCGTATGCCATGACCTGTGTACCCACGTCTTCGTTCTTCCAGATTCCGCGATTCACCTCTTCTTCGATTGCAGCCAGCTCATCGGGCTTGACCGGAGAGTGATGCGAGAAATCGAACCGCAGCCGGTCGGGCGAGACCACGGACCCTGACTGACGAACATGATCGCCCAACACCTTTCTGAGCGCAGCGTGCGCCAGGTGTGTGGCCGTGTGGTTCCGTGCAGTATCACTTCGCCGCCATTCGTCTACAATCGCCTCGACTCGCGACGGCTTGAACCCTCCCTCACACGACCCAACGACCACTTGCTTGCCGTCTTCCACGTGCACGTCGTCGACAGAAAGCGTCCACCCTTCCCCCTTCACCATTCCCTTATCACTCACCTGTCCACCCGACTCGGCGTAGAACGGGTTTTCCCTCAGTATGAGAGCCAAACGCGCGTCGGCGATACGGTAGGATATGATGTCGGTCTCTACCTTGGTTGTTTCGTAACCGACGAACTTTTGGCGGACGCGAGGGGTTACTCGGATGAAGCCCTTCCCAGCCCTTCTTCCATGGGCGGTCAGGCGGTCAGGCGGGCGGGCGGTCCCGCCCCCTCC
>CAYTDU010000795.1:0-3017 GCA_964436395.1 uncultured Gemmatimonadaceae bacterium
TTACCAGGGCAACGTGTTGCGTCGGGAACCCGGCAAGTGCCGCCGCGAAGTCCTGCGGCGTCATGTCGGGCCCGGGGAGTGAGAACTTCGACTCGTCTCCCTGGTAGCTGCCGTGCCCGATCAGGAGGATGAGGATCTTATCGTCGGGTCGGGCTTTCGCGGACATCGCGCTGAGCGCGCTTTCGATGTTCTCCTTCGTCGACCTGCCGTGAATGCGTTCGGGATCCCGCTCGACAGACTCGGCGAGGTAAATGACGTTGCTGTCGGGTATGCCGAACCGGCTGGTCGCGGCATCAAACATGGCGGCCGCCCAGCCGTGGAACCGCTCCCGATGCAAATGGTCGCCGCCGAGGCCGCTCACGATGAGCAAATGCGGCTGCGCATTTGCCCGCGGCGGGCAGAGAGACAGAACGAGCAGAAGAGCGGTGAGAATTCTCAAGCGAGTCCCCCCCAACGTCTAAGGCTCCACTCCGCCCCCACGAGGGTTACCAACAGCAGAAACACTATCGGCATATCCCATAGATCCAATTCCTCGTACACCGTGGAGCCGCTCTCTGTAAATCGAACATCCTCCGGCAACGAAGCAACCGTCTCGGGCGTGTAGAATGCTCCTCCCGTCTCTTCTGCCAGGCGCTCGAGCAGGGCCGTCTGCATCTCGGCGCCGAAGTACTCCTCAACGGGGTCGGCCACCTGCACATGCGTCGAGCTAACTCCGGTCGAATCGCCGTTTCTGACCACTTCGACCCGAACATCGTAGAGGCCGTTTTCCCCGGGGGCAAAAGACGTTCGGTATTCCCCGTCGCGTTCCACCGTCCATTCCATCGGCACGCGAGTCGTCGCACCTGACGGAGATGTCACCGACGCCACCACGTGCGCGTTGTTCACGCTCATGTAGCCCGAATCGACGACCTCCGCCAGAACCTCCACCGAATCGCCCGGCCCGACTCTTTCTGTAGCGACGCTTGCCTCGACCCGCTCCGGAGAGGCGTTCACGAGCCAGCGCAGCAGTTGCCTCCAGAAGGTCTCGTGGGTTTCGTCGTCCGCGGCGATGTTCGCGTGCATCTGCCACAGCCACGAATCCTGAACCGTAAACGCCACCGACCGACCCCGCCCATATCGCTGCGACGCCATAACGACCAGGTCTTCCATATCCTCGGTGGCGCCGGTCAGAATCGTACTAGCGCCCGGTTTGATTTCCGATATCGGGTTCACGGTCGAAAGCGCCGGCAGCTCGGGCCACCGGCTCTCCGACTCTTCAGGTGATGCCGCAATCTGCGCAATCGGAAAAGATCTGCCGAACGGCGTGAGCGCGACCTGGACCATAAACACGGCGGGCAACGAGTCGTCGCTCTGTGGCGCCGGCAGCACCACGGGCAGCACATTGTCGATGGGTGTTCCGGCATACCCGCCCTCGGCGAAGGAATGCCGCCCACCCAGAGCCAGCAGTCCACCACCGCGGTCGCCCACGAAGTCCACGATCATCTCCAGTTGTTCGTGAGTGAAGTAGCTGGCCTCCACGCTACCCAGGATAATGCCGGAATACTGAAACAGTTCCTCGCGACTTGTCGGAAACCCCGTCACGACCTCGTTCTCGTCGCGCACGTCGAGCCGGTAGTACTTGTTTTCGGCGGTGATGATGAGGTAAACCACCTCAATGGTCTCGTCCGCATCCACCGCTCTGCGCAGGTTTCCGATCTCGAACCGAGGCTCGCCCTCGATGTAGAGAATCCTGTTCGGTCGAGTGCGCACATCCACCAGGATTTCACGGACGTTGTTCTCGGCCACCTGCTCGGTGCCCGGGGAGACAATCCGAAACTCGAACACCCTGGGGCCGACATCCGACGCCAAAAACTGCACTCGGCTCGTTATCGTCTCGCCCTCGCGCGGGAGTTCGACGTCTTGGGAACTCAGCAAACGACCGTCGTCTTCAACGGTGAGCCGCACGGTCAAACCGCCGAACCCCGAGTGCACAAGAGAGACGTCCGCCGCGATCGACGATCCCTCCAACACGAACCGAGGCGCCTCTACCCGCGTTATCTCGATATCTCGCTCGAACCGTGCGCTGCCCAAACCCACCGCATGCACGGGAACGCCCCGCCCCCGGAGCTGGAGGATCGTCTCGGAGAGTTGTGTCTCGGAGTTGTCGGCGCCGTCGGTGAACACCACCAGCCCGGCAAGGGGCACGGCGGACAGCTCACTGGCAACCCGTTCCAGCGCGGGGCCGAGCCGAGTTCGCGTGCCCGAGAAGCCGAGCTGGTCGAAACCCGCCACGCGATTCACCGACTCCGAGAATCCGAAGAAACGGAGCTTGAACCGGTCGGCCAGTCCCGTGAGCAGTTCGCTGCCTTCCGGTCCGAAGTGCTCGGCCAAGAAGCTGCTGCGGCTCAGCTCGTCGTTCTCGGCTATCTGCATGCTGCGCGAGTCGTCGAACAGAACGCCGAGGAAGTTCTCCTGCGGCACCACCGTGGAGAGTACCAGGAGGGGGCGCGAGAGGCACAGCAACAGCACCGCGAGCAGCGCGAACCGCATCCCGACCAGCAACGAGCGCTGCCAGGCACTCAATTTTCCGCGGGCGCGTGTGTAGCTGACGACCGTGAGTGTCGCTATGAGTGCGGGCGCTAATAACACTACCCAAACGGGCCAGGGAGCGCCCAGCGCAAACTCGCCGCGTTCGAATACCACGGGCCTGTACTTGAACAGGAACTCGAATAGACGCTCGGGAAGGGACACCATCTAGTGATTTGTGCCGATAGGCAGCGGAGAGAGCCCGGTGTGCGAGGAGCGGGTCGTGTGCAGGGTGCAGGTAGATCGTGACATGTGGCGTTTTCTGCTCTCCGAGCTGAAGGTCGGGCTGTGGTCAATACCAACCCTGCCGTCCGAGGGTTCCAAACCGCGTGCCCCTCTATTCTATATACGCGTGGTTGTGCCTTCCTGTTTATCTACACGGGCGTAAGAACCCACCCCACCCGTATGCGATGCGAACCGATACGGGAGCATCGCGGCGACTGCTCCAACAA
>CAYTDU010000796.1:0-3014 GCA_964436395.1 uncultured Gemmatimonadaceae bacterium
TGTTTTGACGAAATGGCATCTATTGAAGGATAACCTCATGGAAACTCGAATGCTACAGACAACGTCTATGCTGCGGAGTCTCGGTCGCACGATGGCCGCGACAGCAGTTGTTGCCCTTTTATTCGCTTGGATCACGAGTACGGCCTATGCGGACAACTATCGACCTGTTACCGATGGTGACTGGAACACTATCAGTTGGGAAATGCAGGGCCACTCAACATCGTGGGCTTGGGTTCCGGCTGCGGCTCCACCTACTCACCCGCATAAGGCATACGCAAGCAAAGCGTTGAGTGTATCGGATAGCATAAGCATCGGCTCCCTTGAATATGCCGGAGGCTCGATCACAAGCTCCGGTATGCTCACGGTCAACGGGTCGATCGTGACAAGGCAAAATGCAACGTTCGAGACCGACAACACCAACTTCGACCTGAGCGGTGTTACCGGCATGACCATGTGGAACACGATCACGTGGGGCCATGACGGGACGCTCGATCTTAGCGCGGCAGACGTACTCCTTCGGGGTGGCGCGCCCTATACGGTTACACTCGAAGGTTCTGGTCTGCTGTCACTCGGTACCTTAGATATGCAACAGACATCAACCGTCGAGATTGATCGCGATCTGACCACGGCCGCTATTGCCTCGGGGGCTGGTGAGGCAACGGCTCTCGAACTTCTTAGCGGCACGACGACAACGGATGACCTGTTCGACTTGACTGCGGACGACACGGTTGCTTTCTCAGCCGAGGATGCGTTGCTGATGGTTCTATCAACCGACCTCTCCGTCGCCGATGCGCTGCAGGGTATAACGGACGGCTATATCGCAGACGGTGTTGCCGGCGGCACCGCGAATCCACTGACTGCTGCGGCAGACGGCCTCTACACTAAGATTGGCTACTTCTCGACGGCCGTCGTACCCGAGCCGTCAACGTTCGTTGTTTTCCTGGGCGGGCTTGGCGCCCTGCTGTTTCTGCGCCGGCGTTGCCGGTGATATAATGCGGTTCGCGTTCTAACTATTCGTTTCATTTGAAAAGGACATCTCATGAGAAGACTCAACTTAATCGCAGTGTTCTTGCTCGCCAGCTTTGCCCTGGCGGTTTCACCTGCGCAAGGAGCGACCACGGTTCAATCTGGCGATTGGAACCTTGGGACCACCTGGGATACGAATCCTGCGGTGCCAGGTGCAGGTGATAACACGGTGATTACCTTCCCGGTTAACGTGCCGACAGGCTACGACGCCTATACGAGAGCCATGGATATGAATGGCGCCGCAGTGACGGTTGGCGGCACGGGCACACTTAATGTCAACCACGACGTCACGTGGAATACTTCCTGGGCAAGTGATAGTACGCACAATACATTCACCGATACGAATCGATTCCGATCACTAGCTGGGAGTACCTGGACACACGACGGAGACCTTACCTTTGCTACTCGCTACTACGATCAGGACACGGGTTCGACTGTAACGTTTGCGGGCACGGGGCTGCTCACTCTGGGAGCCATGAATCTTTGGAGGGATAACGCGACGGTCGCCGTTGATCGCGATTTATCGACCGGCGCTATTGCAATTACTCACCCGACCTTGAACGAGGGTGCTTCTGTCGATCTTATCAGTGGCACGACCACGACTGGAGACCTGTTTGTTCTGGGTAGGTGAATTTGAAGGCACAGTTAACTTCTTGGGCGAAGACGCCCTGCTCCGGGTTCTAACCTCGGACCTCTCGGTTGACGATGCGAATGCCGCCATCGGTCTTGGACTGATCTCGGATGGAGTGACCAGTCCGGCGTACCCGCTCGTTGCGGAGGCGGACGGCCTCTACACGAAGATCGGCTTCTTCTCGACGACTGCCGTACCCGAGCCGTCAACGTTCGCCCTGTTCCTCGGTGGACTCGGTGCGTTGGTGTTTCTCCGTCGCCGCCGCTCGGCCTGAGACGCGAATAGCTCGCAAGTTGCATGCGACGGAGATTGACATATTAAAAGCAAAGGCCCTCGGAAAATCCTGAGGGCCTTTTTATATCACGGATTTGACTGCCCCCCTTTATAAGAGGCGAAGACCAGGAAGCACACCATGCGTAATCGAATGATCCAATCACTCCTGTTGGGCTTGCTGCTCAATACTCTATTTGCAGCCGACGCGATTTCCCAGTGGAAGCCAGTGCCCGGTCGTATCATGACTGAGTGGGCTGAGAAGGTTGATCCGAACAGTCCTCTGCCCGAGTACCCACGTCCGCAGTTGGTTCGCGATCATTGGGTGAACCTCAATGGACTGTGGGACTATGCTGTAACGGGTGTGAACGATCCGCAGCCTGCCGAGTTTGAAGGCAAGATTCTCGTTCCGTTTTGCATCGAATCGGCCCTCTCTGGAGTGAAGAGAAAATTCACGCGCGATGATCGGCTCTGGTACTCACGTAGTTTCACCGCGCCTGCGTTGGCGGAAGGCGAGCGACTTCGATTGAACTTCGGGGCAGTCGATTATGAGGCGACCGTGCTGGTGAACGGAAAGCAGATCGGGACGCACAAGGGCGGTTACGATGCCTTTTCGTTCGACATTACCGACGTCATCCAGCCGGGAGAGAACACGCTCGTCGTTTCCGTACTCGATGCGCAGGACGGCCCTAAAGGCAAGCAGAACGTAAGTGCTTTCGACAATCCCCGATTCATTTTCTACACCGCGACTTCCGGCATCTGGCAAACCGTTTGGCTGGAGAAGGTTCCGGCCAACCATGTTTCCAGCCTGAAGGTTACGCCGAATATCGATCAGGGAACGGTCTCTGTTACCGTTGCAGCAAAGGAAGGCTCAGCAATAGTAACCGTGAAGGACGGTGGGAAGGCTGTCTCCAACGCCCAGGGCAAGGTTGGCGAGGCAATCATCCTCGATGTGCCCAGTGCCAATCTTTGGTCGCCCGAGTCGCCGTTTCTCTATGACCTGGAGATCAAGCTCGGTGACGATACGGTGAAAAGCTATTTCGGTATGCGGAAGATATCAGTCGGCGAAGACGCTGACGGCATCATT
>CAYTDU010000797.1:0-3002 GCA_964436395.1 uncultured Gemmatimonadaceae bacterium
ATGGCAATCTCGCGCCGATGTTCACGGTCGTGACTGAGCACGGCCGGATTCCGGCCGAGGATGTCTACGGCAAGTGCAAAGACCTCTATGCTGAGATGGGCATCCTTTTGGCGAATGTGTTGAAAGGTATCGGAGATACGCGTGGCGAAGTCCAAGAAGAAGCAAAGCTCCCGTGGCTCCAGTAAGAAGAAAACGAAGAAGAAGAAGAAGAAAGCTGCACGGAAGCCTCGCGCCCCAACAGCGATGATCGTGATGCCCGGTGAAGCACCGTCCGAGGTGCCTGCCGAGCCGAAGTACCTGCGACTTGCAGCGGCCAACACGTACATCACGACGCCGGGGATGTCTTTGGTCGATTTGTTGAAGCACAAAGACTACGCCGGCGTCCTCAACGAGGGGCTCATCAAAGCGTGGAGCAGGCAAGACGGCTGGGTTGCTCAGCGTGAAGCCTACGTTGAGCGATTGCAGACACATATCCAGGCCAAGGTGGGAAGCGACTTGGCCAATCTTCGTTCAGCTCAGATTCTCGCGTTCCAGAATCTCTACGACAAGGCGCTCGAGAAGATCGTGCTGATGTTCACGACCGAGGAAGCGGTTGAGTTCAAGAGTCCCGAGGCCGCGCTCGGTTCAATCACGCGGATGTTCATTGCTCTCGATGATCAGAGAGCCAAGCTGATGGAACAGGTTATTCCAGAAGTGCCTCGAGCCCTTGAGACGCCAATGGATGACGACGGTGAGATGCACCAGGCCCTGGTGCCGAAGTTGGCGCAAGATGAAGCTCGAGAAGTGATCTCATTGCTCTTGGCAAAGCGTCGGGACAAGATGCGCGCTGAGTTGGTTGCAGCGGGGGAGCTGACTGAGGAAGACCTCCATGGGGATGTTGTGCCTCAGAAGAAGAAGAAGCGACCCCCGAAGAAGAAAGTCAAAAAGTCGTGAGTCGGGGGAAGTCGTGGTCCAAGAAAGAGGTGCTCGATTTGTGGAACGCGGTGGGTTCATACAGCCTGGCGTGGATTCGTCGACATACCGAGCAGCCGTTCTTGTTTCCAAATGCGCCGGCGGTCAGGAGCAGGAAGGCCGTTTACAACAAGGTGCACCGGGAATTGGGGCCAGGCGGGCTCACGCGGGGAGCTTGGACGCTCTACCGTATGGAGAAATACACGGGATACAACCGGAGTCAGCTCCTACGGGCACAGCATGCGTTGAGACAGCGTTGGCAGCGGCTTGGGCCGGGTGGCTGGTATCTGATCACGCAAGAGCAGCTTGAGGAGATTATCGGTTGGTTGGTGCACGATTATTGGGGTCGAAAGCATCGGCTCTATGGGTGCGCGTGGTGCACGACCGAGACGATTCCGTTGAAAGGGTCGGGTCTTTGTCAGCGGTGTTTCTGGAAACACCGGCGGCTTTGTCTGCGACTTGGATTGCCGACGAGACTGTCGGAGCAGTTCAAAATAGTTTCTGGAATGTTGAGCCCTAACCAAAAAGAGGATCGACATGGTATATTTCTGGAAAGAGCAGTGTCCAGAATCGCGGCCGGTGTTGCACTCGAGCCGACCGAGCTGAGGATGCTAGCTCGAGCCAGAATGGGGGAACAGGGTGCAGATTGAGTTGTCGAGCAAGGATGTCCAGGTTTTGATCCTGGCGCTCGCTTTGGCCATCACGGATGAGCACGCGGCCGGTGATGAGCGCGCACGGATGAAAGAGCTGGCTGTCCGAATCGGCACTGCATCTAAGGAGGCTGACCATGTCGACCACACAACTGATGGAAATGGCCGACGCGCTGGCGACGGAGCTTCTGGAAATGGCTGAGCGTCGGAAGATGACGAAGTATGAGTTTCTGATGATGGTCGCAATCACTGAGCGTCTACTCCAGAAAGTCGTGCTCTTTGACGATGTGCCGAAGGTACTGGAGGTGCTCGAGGAAGCCGACGCCACCTTGAAGGCAGTATCTGAAGTGCTGGAGACTCACTGATGAGATTCAACGATGCAGCAAAGACGGCCGCACGGTTCGCCGGCGGGAAGAAGGCAGCACCCCCTATGCAATGCGTGAGGATTCTGCCGGCGATGGGCAACTACCCACCGAGGATGTTCTCGACTGATGGGGTGGTCGGGGTGTTCGTGCCGGTCGATGCCGGCAACCTCCCTGATGTGCTGGTGCCGGCCGAAGACCTCGCGGCTGTCGGCCGGGAGAAGACCGACGTGACCGGGGTGTGGGACGAGCCCGAGCGACTTCTCGTTCAGACTGGTTCTGGAATGTATGTGCTGCGCAAGATTGACCCGGCGATTTACCCACCGATTCCTCCAGTGCCGGATTCGCTCGAGCTGCTCGAAGAGTGGTCGACTGTAGCCAAGGTAGTGCACGCGGCCGGGGAGGTTCCGGGGCGTCCAGAATTGGAGTGCGTGCACTTCTACCGAGACCGTGTCGAGGCGAGCGATTCGACGCGCGTGGCGTTGGCCGATGTGATGACACCAATCGAGGCGATGGCGCCGGCGGCCATGTTCAAACATTGGCCGAAGAAAGAGCAGGTTTACGCCAGTTCTCAGAACGGTTGGGTTTATTTTCGTGTGGGCCAAGAGCTGAGGATGGCCGTGGCTCGCACCGGTAAGACACTCGACGCCAGGCAGTATCTCGAGAAAGAGCATGTCGGCGCGTACATCGTGGTCAGCTCGAGCGAGCTGCTCGATGCGGTAAAGAAAGCGGCCAAGGTCGACGCCATTGTTCGTTTCAAGATGGGGGTGATGGCGATGAACGTGTGCGGTCGCTCGAGGGATAGTGAGCGTCAGTTTTACACGAACGTGCAAGGCGAAGATGAGACGCGACTTGAGGGAAGTATTGGTCTCACGGGTGATCAGAAGCTTAGTTATCCCGAGTTCAATCTCGATGGGCTGAGGATGATTGATGCGCTCAAGACCATCGACACGCCAAATATCCGTTTGTGTTACCAAGAGGATCAGACCAAACCATTACGAGTCGAGAGCGGTGGCTATGTGGAGTTGATTGCCACCGT
>CAYTDU010000798.1:0-2997 GCA_964436395.1 uncultured Gemmatimonadaceae bacterium
GTTTCTGTTGCTCAGCACGATTCCAGATGTGATGCGAGAGCGCTATCTGAGCAATTTCGCCGTGTTCCTCGAATGGTGGATGAGGCACGGATTCCCCGACATGACGCAGGTGCCGGACGACGAGACACAGTTACTCGACGATTCCCTTTACCACAAACTGCCGTCGTGGCGGCGGTTCGCTCTGGCGATCCTGAAGAACGATTTCAACTGCAAAAGCTTGACCATCGGGGCCATCAAGGACGTGTTTGGTGATGTCTATAACCGAGTGCAGAATGGTGAGCTGGTGAAGGTCCGGAAATCGGTAAAACCTGTCTACCAATACATGAGAGAGCAGTATCAGACATATCTGGAACGGGGCGAGGCTCCTATTGCCTTGGAGGGGCGCTCTGCACGACTGGAGGCCATCAAGGCGAAATACAAGGATTTGTGACATGAAAATCAAAACGTATACGCACGGAGAGGGTGATTTCTGGCCACTCATGGGGCCGTTTTTTGCGTCCCGTGAGGTCCGGAAGAACCTTGGAATCCCGATGTCTAGCGACGAGCAGCATACGTGGCTCGTTGCGGTGCATCAGGAAGCTGTTGTTGGCTTCACTGCTGTTGAGCAGCAGAAAAACGGGTGCATGCTCAGGCATGTGTATGTGGTACCAGAGAGCCGGCACAAGGGGTTGATGACGAAACTAGTTCAGCACTCGGTGAAGTTTGTCAAGACGTCTGGTTACGGTTCCATACGGGTTACCGTCCCGGGTGAGTTGCTGGATTTCTACGCTAACAGCGGCTGGGAGGAGACGAGCACCCGTGGGCAGTACCATAACCTGAGACTGGACCTGGAGGGAACATGAGCCTATTCGCCGGAACTGTGGAAACAATCATAACCGAGGCAGAGCAGTTATTTGCCGGACTCAAGGGCCTTCCTATTGAGGATAAAATCCGAGCGATTAATGGTATCCGGCAGGCGCTTCACACTCACAGCCCTTTCGCCGGCGAGCCGGTTGACTGCGTGCTATGGGTCGATGCTGACACCGTGGATGCGAACGATTACAACCCCAACAACGTGGCGCCACCAGAGATGAGGCTTTTGGAGCGCTCTATCCAGGCTGATGGCTATACTCAGCCAATCGTGGCTTATCAGGATGACGAGAACCACTACGAAGTGGTTGACGGATTTCATCGGAACCTTGTGGCTCGAAAATGCTCGGCGGTTCGGAACCGTGTCCACGGCCACTTGCCTATCTCTGTGATTAAGGGCGATCGGGCGGATATCAAGGACCGTATGGCCGCAACGATACGGCATAACCGAGCGCGAGGCGTTCACGGGGTTGTGCCAATGGTCGATATTGTGGCCGACCTAATACGGCACGGCTGGACTGATTCGGAGATAGCCAAAGAGCTTGGCATGGACGCCGACGAAGTGTTGCGATTCAAGCAGCACTCAGGTTTGCCGAGCCTGTTCAAAGACCAAGAGTTTTCGAGAGCATGGGAGTAACAGACAGCGGGTGTGTCCCGCATATCCCGGCAGCCTGGATGCCGAAAACCAGGGAGGTTGTATGGAACAGATAACACTGGAACGAACGGGGAACAGACCCCTCAGTGCGGATTTTCTCCGAATCGAGTATGATCCCGTGGCTTATGTCATCGGTTATCCACCGGGGGATCAGTTTACGCTGAAGCAGGAGCGCATCTTGCAATCGCTTCGCTTGCGGTACGAGTCCGCAGTGAGTGAGTTGCTTTCGGATTTTCCCGAGGAGTTGTGAGACAATAGGCACCCTGCGGGGTGCCTTTTTTTTGAGAGGAGAGAGGAAAATGGCAAGCATTTTTGATGAGAGATATCTGCAGGAACCGTCCCGCGAGTGGGCGGATGAACTGGAAGCGTGGTTGCAAGAGCGTGGTTATGCGATTCGGAATGGGGCCTATTCACACCCCTGTGAATACCAGCGGGGACATGTCCGGGTTCGTATCAACTATGGCGGGATCGTCATCCTCCGTGACCCGGGGTGCACGATTCAGATTACCCGTATGGTTAGGGGCTCCGGCGGCATGGAGGAGTTCGTCACCCCGAATGCTCACAGGATAGACCAGCGTCCTGGGAACCTGGAGGTTATGCAGTCTCGAATCGTGGGGTTTGAGGACCACCTTGCGTTCACCCGTGAGGAGGCGCGACAACACTTTTTCGGAGAGGAGGCGGTTCATGCGTGACAGGGAGCACTACATTAAGATGTTGGCCGAAAATCCTAACGCCACAATCGGCACCACTCTCGCAGCAGCAGCTGTTTACGCGGCACGACATGGCCGATGTGAACCGGAGGACCGAGGAGACGACTGGAGGGCAATCGTGAGAGACCTACAGGCTCGATACGGTGAAAATCTGACGGTTGATGAGGTGCGGCGAGAGATGAGAGGACTAACCAAGGAGTGGCCATAACTAACACTGAACAACCGAGGGAATACCTCAACAGAAAGGAGAGAGACATTGCCGAAATCAAAATCAGCGGAGCTCGTGGTCGTTCGACCCGCTCCCGAAGTGGAAATCGAGAGCACCCCGAGCGGTGGAGTGTTCGGGGACCTTCAGGAACAGTTCACGAACCTGATGCAGGATGAGGCCGACGAGATGGCTCGGAACATGTCTGAGGTAGTGGCTGCAGTGAAGGGGCGCAACCACTACCTTCGTGACGTCGTGCTCAGCAAGGCACAGCGCCAGCTTGAAAATACCAAAGCGTGGGCGAAAAGCCAAGGGCTCGATTAGCCACTCCCACCCCGAGACCTTCCCATATCCCTACATTAACAACCTACCCCTTGACCCGCGACGGGACACGTACGCTCGTCGTGGGTCACATCCAATCCAAACGGAGGTGATACGATGCAAACAGCAGTAATCTACGCTCGTGTGAGCACTGGTAAACAAGAGGAGCACGGAATCAGCTTGGATATGCAAGTGGTTCGTGGTATCGAATACGCGGCCGCGCATGGCCTGGAACTCGTGGACACCGTGGTCGAGGC
>CAYTDU010000799.1:0-2993 GCA_964436395.1 uncultured Gemmatimonadaceae bacterium
GCTAGGTGCCTGATTCGTGTGTCCACAGCGCGCGCTGTTGTTCTTTTTCGCGCGGAGGAAGAGCGTCTCGAAGCCCGAGTTGGATTTCCGATGCGCTTCGGATAGAAAAGAATGGGCTCGCCGTTGAGTCCCAAACCTGACCGTCGAATCTCTAGGCACTGCTCCTTTAGACGCTCGTCATAGAACGGACGACGGGTCGCGATCAAGTAGATGGGTGGAGGGAATGTGCCCGACTCCATCAGCGCATAGAAACGGCTCCTCGACAACCCCACAGCACGAGCCATGTCTGTGACAGAGAGATTGCTCCGTTGGCGCAGATACGCCGTGTCATCTATTCTCCGACTCATTGAGTTCTCTCCTCGCTGACATGAGCGTTCGAATCACTACTGCCGTTTCGGAGATGCTCAATACCCTTGGATGTCAGACTGCGACCTCGGTCGTTGCGTTCAATGAGCCCTAGCCACAACAGATTCGGTTCGATGACGCGGCTCACAGCTTCGGGCGGCTGGCCAAGTCGTGATGCAATTACGCTCAGTCGTGTAGGGCGTCGGTTTGTTGCCAGAATGTCGAGGTACAACCTTGAGTCAGCATCGAGACCGAGCCCATCTACTTGCTCTAACTCGAATGCATGGGTGGCATGAGCGGTCGTTATTGCAGAATCACCTTCGGCACGTCCAGAGCGTCGTATAGAATCCAATAATCTCAGGGCGAGCCGTGGTGTACCAAAACTTCGCACCGCGACGGCATCAAGAACTTCTTGCTCAACTTCCCAACCTAGTTGCCCACAGCGTTGCCGAAGGATGCGAGAAAGGTCTGCTGCCTCGTATCGCCGAAGCTGGCAGATCATCTTCATCCGGTCACGAAGAGGTGGAAGCAAGTTTTGCGGGTCAGTTGTTGCCAGAATCAGTGTGAATGGCTGGATATCAAGCTTGCTCAAGCTCTGCCTCTGCGCATTACCAACGAAGACCTTGCCCTCATCGAGAGCCTTATATAGCGCTACTTGAACAGATGGGTCCGCTTCGTGTGCTTCATCGATCATGATGACCGCTCGCGGACTCGTCGGAGTCATCAGCAACCCATTGAGGCATCCAACCCCAAAGATTGATTGCCCAAGGACTTCGTGAAACTCTCCTGCCATCTCACGAGCGAGAACTTTACCCAGTAACGTCTTACCCGTACCGGGAGGCCCCGTCAGCAAGGCATGCGGCAATGGCTCTCCGTCTGCGAATGCCGCCTCGACAGCTACTTTGAGTTTTGCGATAACTCTTGATTGTCCGATGACATGATCAAGCGTGGGTGGACCGGCGTCGTTCGTGTTCCTGATTGGGCTCGGCATGGGATACCTCCGACCCTTGAGACTAGGAATACTGCGTATGTGGCAATCGCGGGCAGGCACACCAGGCCCGATCTACTCCAAAGTCAAGCCTGCCCTATCAACAAGAACTTCAAATCATCAATCCTGCTCAACCAGCTACGAATTGTGCAGGAAGAAATAGATGCGCCAGGAACGCTCAAGTTGATGTGTGTCTGTTTGGCGCTGTGTGTTTACTCTCAGAAAATCGTTGTGCTGAGAGTTTTCAGAGGGATGTAAAGCGCTCATGCTTGCACTCATCTTTATAAATCAATGTCACTGGAAGAAATAGAGTGACCGCAACGCACCGCAATATTTTGGCGTGACCGCAACAAAAAGCTGGCGTTTTTCAGCTATCAACAGTCTGGAACTTCTGCCATCGCTGCGTCAACCAGCGGCCGGTCTCGCGCAGTTCAGAGTCGATTTTTGAGTAGACCTTGCTGTTCGTCTTCAGGCCGATGCTTGTGGCCATCTTGACGACCGACTCACGACTCGGAGGTAGCTGCGCCTTCGTGGCCTTGCAGTTTCGCACAACGCCATGGTCGGTGAGACGGAGCAAGAATCGTGCCCACTGGCGAGCCTTCTCGACGTTTAGAGTCGAAGCTGCATACCGATACTCGACGCGGGGCGATGGTCCGAACAGGTGGTTCCAGTTCGTGCCCGAGTGGCGAGGCAGCGACTCAAGCCCGCGCTGCATGCAACGGAGCGTACGACACTTCGCGAGTCGCCCGCTGATGTCCGGCATCGGCTGCGAGTAGTGCCCAGAGCGGCGACTCGGGGGCAGAATGCTGTAGATGACTGATTCGTAGCGATGGATGGCGTTGTAGAGGCTGCGGACGACCGCCGGGCGGCTCAGAGCCTCCTCCAACTCTACATGGACATGGTGTCCGCATGACGTGTTCACACGCCCGCCGAGGTAGCGAACGATGTCCAGCATCTTGGGGACCACCCGCTCCCAATCATCCATGCCGCTGAGGATGCGCGTCTTCGCTTCAACACTCACCCAGCGAATCCCTCGGTACCGGCTCTCGCCACGGACGGAGGCGTCGTACTCGATACAGACGTCTGCCCCTGCTGGGACGGGCCGATGGCTGTAGCCGCGAACAACGCTCGGGACACCGTTCGCGCTGAGAACCTGTGCGAGGGTGTTGCGGACATCCTCGCTTTGCCCCGCGCCGACTTGTGGAATGGCGAACTCGAACTCGACCCCAAGACGACGGCTGTTCCGATTGAGCGTAGCTGTGAGCATCGTGCCTCCCGCATCTGCGTGCGGGACATGGCACGGATCATCTGGCGTATGTGGTAAATAGAACACCCACCCCATACCCCCAATTTATCTCTGAAGGGCACCCAAGAAATCGAAGAGTCTCATACGAAGTAGCCAATCGCAGCGCAAGTCCAACTCACAGCTTGATCTTCGGCATCAGGTCGGCAGGCTGGACCTTCAAGGCTTTTGCCAGCGCCTCGATTGTCTCCAGGCGGACCGATCGCTGCCCCCGCTCAATCAGGCTGATGTGGGTCCGATGAAGCCTAGCGGCATCCGCCAGAGCCTCATGGCTCAGTTCTGATGCCTCTCGATGCTCGCGCACGATGGATCCAAACTCTTTGGCAAACGCTGTCTTCCGCACCTTGACAGCATCCA
>CAYTDU010000800.1:0-2992 GCA_964436395.1 uncultured Gemmatimonadaceae bacterium
AAACGCCAACTATGTCGGCCGCCGACCTATTTGACACACTCAACTCGGAAAGGGTTGCAGGGGAAGCGGAGGGGCGGGGCCGGCACGGAGCGGGTGCGGAGTTTGCCCGCCTTCTGCCCCGCTTTCTTCGAGCGGCAAGCCCCGAACGTTGCTCGCAATGCCATCCCGGCAGCTGGCCCCCTTCCCCTTTCCATTGTCCGGCCCCAAAATAGCTGATCCAATTGACGTGTTTTTTTGGGGAGGCTGGCGATGTCACAGGTTTTGATCGTTCTGTCGATATTGGCTGTTTGCGGAGGCCGGTTATGAAGCGCTTTTTCAGTGTGCTTATTCTGGTGGGAATCCTGTTCGTAGCAGCATGTACCAGCTTCAACCCGCAAGCTAGTTACACCAAGACCGATTTCATGATTCCCATGCGGGACGGGATAAGGCTCTACACCCAGGTCTACATACCCAACGATCAATCTGGACTATATCCGATAATGCTCACACGCACCCCATACGGTGTGGGTTATTACGATGCTGACGAGTTCCGCCCTTCACTTGGGCCCTCACCGAACTTTACAGAAGAGGGATTCATTTTTGCCTATCAGGACGTACGCGGTAAGGGGCAATCCGAGAGCGAGTTCATTCACCACCCGGTATACATCGAGAACAAGACCGGGCCCAACGACGTAGATGAAAGCAGCGATGCCTACGACACCATCGAGTGGCTGCTGGCAAACCTCACAGAACACAACGGTCGAGTGGGCGAATGGGGCATTTCGTACGGCGGCTGGGAAACTTCACAGGGGATGATTGACGCGCATCCAGCGCTCGCGGCCTCCTCACCCCAGGGAACACCCGGTGACCAGTTCATAGGAGACGACTATCACCACTACGGCGCGTTCCGACTCTTGTATGCGTTCCAATGGACGGCCGGCAACGCGCGGGTTCGTGGCACCGAGCGGGTTGGGATAGAGGGAGACGACGCATACCAGTTCCTTCTGGACCTCGGCCCGATATCAAACGTCAACCGCGATCTGTTCAAGGATCAAGTGCCGACGTGGAACGAGTTCATGGAGCACGGCACCTATGACGAGTACTGGGAAAGCAAAAACGTGCTCGCCGACATGCACGACATCGATCATCCAGTGCTCAATGTTGTCGGTTGGTTCGATGCCGAGGACTACTACGGCGCACTCGGCGTATACTACGCGATCGAGGAGAACAACCCGAACAATCGCAGCACGCTGGTTGCGGGCCCATGGAGGCACGGCGGCTGGGCGCGGGGCTCCGGCGACAGCCTGGGCCAACTCCACTTCGAGTCGAACACTTCGGAGTACTTTCAGATAGAAATCGAACTCCCGTTCTTCAACTACTACCTGAAGGACAAGGGGAGCTATGAGCCCCCTGAGGCGACAGTGTTCTTCACCGGCTCGAATGAGTGGAGATCTTTCGACCGCTGGCCGCCCACGACCGGCGACATTCGAAACCTCTACTTGCGCGCGGATGGGAAGTTGTCGTTCTCTGCACCGACGGAGTCGTCAGCAAGCGCCTTCGATTCTTACGTCAGTGATCCGAGCAACCCCGTGCGCTACACAGCGGAAAAACGCACAACGCAGGGCCACCTGTGGACAGTTGAGGATCAGAGGTTCGTTGCCGGGCGCCCCGACGTGCTCGTGTATGAGTCAGATGTCTTGACCGAGGACATCACCATTGCCGGGCCGATCATTGCCAGTCTAAACGTGTCTACCACAGGGACCGACGCGGATTGGATCGTCAAGCTGATTGACGTCTACCCCTCCGACTCGCCCGGAGATCTGTCAGACGCTCAGATTATGCTCGCGGGGGAGGTTTTCCGCAGCAAGTTCCGCAACAGCTTCTCCGAGCCCGAGCCGCTGGTGCCGGAGCAGGTTACACGCATCGAGTACGATCTACTCGACAAGGCCCACACATTCGTTGAGGGTCACAAGATCATGGTCCAGGTTCAGAGCACCTGGTTCCCCTTGATCGACCGCAATCCGCAGACCTTTGTCAATATCTACGAGGCGGTCGAATCCGATTTCCAGGTGGCGACCCACCGCGTGTACCGGTCGGGCGAATTCCCGTCCCACATCAAGCTGCGGGTGATTCAGTGAGGGTTACGGCGTAGCACCTGAGGAAGGATTCGTAAGCCTGAGTCACGCGCAGAGGGTTACGAATCTTGCCCTTTCGTCAGGATTGCGTCAGCCCACGCGATGGTTTGCCCGACTCGATTGAGCATCCAGCCAGCGTCGATGCTGCCTGACTCCTGAAGAGGGTCGTCGTATCGCCACGCCGCGGCAAAGGGCGTCAGAATCGCAAGCTCCTCGGCATCCGGTGGAGTTTCAATACCTTTAGTGCGGAGCACCTCGATCAACAGCAGGATGTCGTGAGTGAATGGGTAGTCTGTTGCGTGGTGGGCCAACACCGCTTTGATAGCTTTCTCGATGGCCTGCTGTGCGTGAAAACCGACACTCCACGGAGGCGCACCAGCGTCTGCAGCTAATGTCGCGGCCACGTGACCGTCACCCTTGGATCTTTCGAGGAGTGTTCGGCTGTGTTCACGCGACCCGCTCATACACCCGGCCCTCTCTCATAGCATGATTGTATATCGTGTTGGGAGCGTGCCGCCACTGCTCGAACTCGGCGTCACTCAAGACCAATATGTCGACAGGGATCATGAACTTTCGGAGTACAGCATGCACCGCGATACGCAGGCGGGCCGCTTCCCTAATTCGATCGGCCACGTGTGGTTCTACAACCAGAAAATCGATGTCACTGGACGGATTGGCGGCATCCCGGGCATAAGAGCCAAAGAGAATCACCTTCGATCCATCGGGCGCGTTCTTCAACAACACCAAGGACCCCAACATACCGGCCGACGGGCGGTTCTTCTTCGACCGGCCGGAACTCAGCACCACCCGCAATGCGATCAACGGCGATATGGTCGTCAACATTTCCGACGCCACCAGCATCTTGGGCGACATAAACT
>CAYTDU010000801.1:0-2991 GCA_964436395.1 uncultured Gemmatimonadaceae bacterium
GGCGTCATCGCTGTGGGCCCTATTGCGATCAGCTACATCCTGGGGGCGACCGGATCCGTCACGACGCCTGACGGCGAGGTAGTTTCTCAGGAAAACGTGGTGGAGTTCACGGAGTCAACGGTCTACTCACGATTCTCATCTGAGAAATCCGACAATGAAGCGCGCAAGGATTACCTGATCGGAATCGCTAAAGCAGTAGCCGACAGAATGACCCAACCTCTAGGCTCACCACGAAAGCTACTCGACGCGGTAGGCCGCGCTGCCACCGAGGGTCACATCGCTGTTTGGAGCGCCTCACTATCTGAACAGCAGCTTCTTGAAGAGACACCACTGGCGCACATAGTTCCGGATGACGCCGCGCCATACGCTCAGGTGATCGTCAACAACCTGGCCGGAAACAAGATGGACTACTATCTCAGAAGAGAAATTGAGTATGTGGCCGACAGCTGTGACGGCGATACGAGGAACTCGACCATCACTGTTCGACTGGCCAACACCGCCGGCGACGCTCCGCTGCCAGACTACGTGGCTGGGGTGGGGGGTATCGACTCCAGCCGCTTACCGTTCGAAGTTCCAAGAGGAACTATGATCAGCTCGGTCCGCGTCATAGCGACGAAGGGTTCGACGCTGATGAGCGTGACGTCCAACGGCAAACGTACGACCGCCATTACTGGTACGGAACGCGGTCATCCCAGTTTCGAGGTACAGGTAGCTATACCTCGCGGGAAAAGTGGCGAGTTGACTTTTCGCCTTCGGGAGCCAACCGCCCGTGGCGCCGCACGAGTCCCAGTGCAGCCACTGATTGACGACGTGATCCCGAAGGTCTCAGTGCCAGCGTGCGGCCCGTAATCGAGGTTGCTTGCGGGGCACCGCGAATCCAACACCACGAGGAATTTGCCATGAATCTTGAGCAATTTATTAAGCTTCTCCGAAGTCGGTGGGCCACTGTCCTCGTCACCACTTTGATTGCGGTGGTCGGAACTATTGCCTACACCCTGCTACAGACCCCCTTGTATAAGGCAACGACGGGCCTCTTCGTCTCTACCACCTCGGGCACCTCAGCAGGCGACTTGTACCAGGGCAGTCGCTATTCACAAGAACGAGTGGTGTCCTACACGGAATTGCTCACTGGCGAGACACTGGCCAACAGGACAATCGACCGACTTAACCTCGACATGACCGCCGATGAGCTGCGTAAGAGGGTAACTGCAACTTCTAAGCAAAACACAGTATTAATTTCGGTATCGGTTCTGGACGAATCACCTGTGCGGGCCCGCGATATCGCCAACGCGATGTCAGATGAGTTCGTCGTCATGGCGCGTGAATTGGAAACTCCTTCTAAAGGCGCTAGGCCGGAGGCGAGGGTGATAGTCGAGCAGCGAGCGTCCATACCCAAATATCCGGTTCTTCCTAGAAAGAGCCTTAACATTGCGCTCGGACTATTCCTTGGAGGGGCGCTGGGCATCGGACTCGCCGCGCTTAGGGATCAGCTAGACAACACTGTTAAGGACAGGGAGACGCTCGAGAACATAACCGGGACCGGAGTCGTCGGCGCCATTCCTTTCGACAAGGGGCGGCGCGATCAACCTGCAATCTCGTTCGAAACCGACAACTCCCCCCCTGCCGAAGCATTCCGAAAGTTGCGGACTAATTTGCAGTTCTTGTCCGTCGACGACCCTGCGCGCCTAATCGCCGTTACTAGTTCAGTTCCTAACGAGGGCAAGAGCACAACTGCGATCAACATCGCCCTTGCGTTGGCGGAAGCTGAGCATGAGGTTGTTTTAGTCGATGGGGACCTGCGCAAACCCTCCTTGAACACGTACATTGACGTCGTCGGCTCCGTCGGCTTCTCAACCGTGCTTAGCGGCTCTGCGTCATTGGACGAAGCATTGCAAAAATCTCAATTCGCACGCCTGACTGTACTCGCCGCTGGCACAACTCCGCCCAACCCAAGCGAACTTCTTGGATCACAGACCGCTAAGAAGATACTGAACGAATTACGGGGGAAATTCGACTATGTCGTGGTTGACACTCCCCCCCTGCTTGCGGTCACAGACGGCGCGGTCCTCGCGACCGCAGCGGACGGCACTCTCCTCGTAGTCAGAGCTGGGGAAACCAAGCGGGAACAGCTGGAACACGCCATCGGATCGCTTAGAGATGTCGGCGCCACGGTCCTCGGCTCGATACTCAATATGGTGCCAGCCTCCAGAGGTGGCTCCTACGACTACAATTATTACTATTACGGTAGTGATAAGAAACCACGCGAGTAGCGCAAAACCGCAACGTGATCCGCCGACTGAAGCGTCTGGTGGTACTCGAACGTTCGGTTCCGCGGTCTGGTCGGCCGGTGCGGTCATGATCGCTCCGAATTCGATCGTGGAGGCCTTGGCCCCGAGCACATGCTCCCGATCCCCGCACAGCAGCGCACATACCCATCGCCGCCGGCGGCGCCACGTCGGTCTCGGACGGTTAAATTCGACGACGATGTGGCGGCCGCCAACTCGAGCACTCGCATGAAACTTGGAAAGGGCTTAAGGTAAGGCGGTCGACTCCAAGATGTTGATGCAAGCTGGCTTAGTTCCTTGCCATCATGCGTGGTTGGAAATGTACTTATGTTGTTTGACGTAGAAGAGACGAATGGATAGCGAGCAACTGAAGCGGAAGTTCTACCCAGAGGCTAATATCAGTGGCTTCAGCCACGTCGACGGCACCCTGAGTTTCTTTAATCTAGTGGCGGCAATCGTCAGGCCCACCGATATGATACTGGACTTTGGGGCTGGCCGCGGAGAGCCTTTCGTTGACGACAAAGTCGCCTACCGCCGAGACATCGGCAAGTTCCGGGGGCGCTGCAGCCATGTCGATGGATGCGACATCGATCCTGTGGTGCTGGAGAATCCCTTCCTTGACGCTGCTGAGGTAATAGATATCGATAAACCACTGCCATACGCAACCGGTCGCTTTGATGTCGTGATTGCCCGCTACGTTCTGGAA
>CAYTDU010000802.1:0-2971 GCA_964436395.1 uncultured Gemmatimonadaceae bacterium
CTTCGTTATCAACGGTGCCGAGCGGGTGGTCGTTTCGCAGCTGCACCGATCACCCGGAGTCGTATTCGAAGAGAATATTCACCCAAACGGGCAGCGCCTATTCAATGCGCGGATAATCCCGTTTAGGGGGTCGTGGGTCGAGTTCACAGTCGACATCCACGACGTCGTATACGTTCACATAGATAAGAAAAAGAAGTTTCCTGCAACTGCTCTGCTTCGTGCCATTGGTTACGGCACCAACGCCGAGATCATGCGCTTATTCTATGCGACGCGACCACTCGACATCGAAAGTACATACGACGAACGCACGCTCCGCCGCGAGGTTATTGGAGCGATCTCGGCTGAGACGATTCCGGGGCCCGATGGTGATGAAGCCGAACCGCTGATTCGCGAAGCAGACGAGTTGACCGACGAGGTCCTGGAACGGCTTCGCGAGGCGGGAGTGAAGTCACTAAACGTGTTCACCCGCTACGCCCCCATTGACCTCCGCGAAGACGAACGGCCGACCACGATGCAGGAGCAGTCGGAGAAGCAGGTGCTCGCGTTCGACGTACCGGATCCGGAGACCGGTGAGGTGTTGGCCGATGCCGGCAAGCAGATTACGGAGACACTTCGGAAACGTCTTCTCAAGGCAGGAGTGGTGAAGGTTGATGTGCTGATCACCACCATGCGGGGCGCATCTCAGATTGTCAAACAGACGCTGGCGAAAGACCCAACTTCTTCTGAGGCGGAAGCGCTGGAGCAGATCTACTCCTTGCTGCGGCCGGGAGAAGCTCCCAACCTGGAGACTGCTCGTGCAGCGCTAGAGCGCCTGTTCTTCAACCCCAAGCGTTATGACCTCGGCAGAGTTGGTAGACACAAGATAAACCAGCGTCTGAAGGTAAAGATCCCACCGGACAACTCGGTGCTCACCAAAGAGGACTTCGTCGCAATTATCCGGTACCTGCTCGATCTATCCGAGAATCGTGGGTACACGGACGATATCGACCACCTCGGTAACAGGCGTGTTAGAACGGTGGGCGAGCTGATCGCGAATCAGTTCTCTGTTGGGCTATCGAGAATGGCGAGACTGATCAAAGAGCGGATGAGCATCAACAACGATCCAGAGAAGATCACGCTGGACGATCTCGTGAATGCGCGTACAGTCAGCGCAGTGATCCAGGCATTCTTTGGCAGTTCGCAACTATCGCAGTTCATGGATCAGACCAATCCGCTGGCTGAGTTGACTCACAAACGTCGGTTGAGCGCGCTCGGTCCGGGAGGCCTGACCAGGGAACGTGCCGGGTTCGAAGTTCGAGATGTGCACTACTCGCAGTACGGCAGGATGTGCCCGATCGAGACGCCTGAGGGCCCCAACATCGGGTTGATCACGAGCCTCTCTACCTATGCTCGTGTGAACGAGTTGGGGTTCATCGAGACGCCATATCGGGCAGTCGAGCGTAGTGTGGTGGGCGATAAGATCCGCTGGTTGTCCGCTTCCGAAGAGGAAGAATACGCCGTTGCACAGGCTAACGCGCCGCTCGATCCAAACGGAAAATTCATTCGTGAGGTGGCGTTGTGTCGGAAGCGCGACGACTACCCACTGCTACCGCCGTCGCGTATTGACTACATGGACGTGGCACCTGAACAGCTCGTGTCCGTCGCGGCTGCACTCATTCCGTTTCTGGAGCACGATGACGCCAACCGAGCATTGATGGGAAGCAACATGCAGCGACAGGCCGTTCCGCTGCTGTTCCCTCAAGCGCCGTTGGTCGGCACCGGTCTCGAAGAGAAAGCCGCACGCGACTCTGGTGCCGTGGAAATAGCACCTAGAGCAGGTATGGTTAGCAAAGTCACGGCAGACGAGGTGATCGTCGATACGGGGCGTGTGCGCAAGAGCGTGAAAGGCGAACCCCTAGCGCGTTTGATGCAGCACGATCGGTTTCGGTTGAAGAAATTCTGGCGCACTAACCAGGACACGGCAATCAATCAGCGTCCCCTCGTCGAGGTCGGCCAACAAATCGAGGCTGGTGACATCATCGCCGATGGCCACGCCACGGACCGCGGCGAACTCGCTTTGGGCGCGAATGTGACGGTGGCGTTCATGCCGTGGTATGGGCACAATTTCGAAGACGCGATCGTTATTTCAGAGCGTCTGGTGAAGGACGATGTGTTCAGTTCCATCCACATTCAGGAACTGGAGCTGCATGTCCGCGATACGAAACGCGGACAAGAAGAGATCACTCGTGAGATTCCCAACGTCTCCGAAGAAGCGCTCGTTGACCTCGATGAGCGCGGCATTGTCCGTATCGGTGCACATGTGAAGTCCGGCGATATTCTCGTCGGAAAGATCACGCCAAAGGGGGAAACCGAGCTTTCTCCGGAAGAAAAACTCCTAACTGCAATATTCGGAGAAAAGGCCAAGGACGTCAAAGACTCCTCGCTGAAGGTCTCCCCCGGAACCGAGGGTGTTGTCATCGATGTCAAGATCTTCTCACGCATCGAGGATCAGGTTGTTGAGAAGGATCGAGGTGAGAGAATCGGGGAGGTGCGCCAGCTCGAAAATGAAGAAAAAGGGCGTGTGAGTACAGCTCTGTGCGATGAGTTGAGAGACCTGCTAGCCGGTGAAGAAGTGGCGGTGATGCTGAAGTCCGGCACCATCGAAGAGTACTCGCCGAAGGGCACGAAACTCACTAGCGCAATGTTGGACGATGTCGACTTCGCAAACGTCGATCTCAAGACACTTCGCGTCACCAATGCGAAGACCAACGAGCGCATCCAGGCGGCTGTCGAGGCAGCGAATACCGAACGCGCGAGGATAGAAGAGAAGGCCGAAGATCAGATCGATAAGATTTTGCAGCCCGACGAACTCCCGCCAGGTGTCATTCAATTGGTGAAGGTATACTTGGCCGAAAAGCGGAAGATCTCGGTTGGTGACAAGATGGCGGGGCGTCACGGGAACAAGGGTATCATTGCCAGGATCGTTCCCGAA
>CAYTDU010000803.1:0-2963 GCA_964436395.1 uncultured Gemmatimonadaceae bacterium
GCCCGATCGTTGCTGAGGTGGATCAACCACCCTCAGCCATCTGAATATCACTGTGAGCGGTGCAACCCTGCTCACGGAAATCTTTGCTGGTAGGATCTACGTCGGCGTCGCAGAGCCAATACTCGCCGTCGTCGTCGACGAACACCTTGATCGGGCGTGTGCCTGGCTTCAGAATACCCTTACCGACGTGCAACTTCGTAGTCTTCTCTGACATTGTGCTTCTCCTTTTGGATGTCGCGTGTCCGTACAGTTTGTGAAACCCATTTGGCGGCTACTAGCCGCCCGGCGGCTCCCAGCCACCATTGATACGTCTAATATACATAATGTCTAGGCTTTGTCAAGCTTTGTATATCGACAAGTAACGAACAGGGTTTATAACGTCAGAATTCAATATTGACGCCAATTGTGGGCAAAACTGTCAGTGATTCGTTGGGCTCCGACACGCCTTCTCGATAGTTCCACTCAAACTGAGTCACGTTGGCCCTACCGTAGACGTTCTGAACATCTATGTAGGTCTCCAACTGAAAACTCCGGAAACTCCAGCGTTTGTCAATGCGTAGATCGAGGGCGTGGAATGTAGGAAGCCTTTGGCCCTGATTGTAAGCGGAAAAATCCAACTGGCCGGCAAGGGGTCCGGTTTCAACAAACGGCGTCGTGGGAAGCCCGGTTGCGATCCTGAACTTGCCGCTCAACTCCCAATCGTTCCCTGGCCGCCATCCGGCCACGAGGTTGCCCAAGAAGCGGGCATCATAGCTGCCGGCTCGCGTTAACCCCTCGAGCGACGTATACTCGGCGCGACTCAGTGTTGCGCTCAGCAGCCCGTAGAACGGTAGAGAACTCAGCCGCTTCTGCGCGAGGAACTCAGCCCCATACACACGCCCTGCCCCACTGCTGTTCAATGGCTCTAGCCCGTACGGTATATCAGTTGTGACGTCCTCGAATCCCGTAGGAGCAAGCACGGCCTGGGGTCGGAAGATGCGAGCAGGATAATTCCGATACTTCTTGTAGAAGAACTCGAGCTGCAGTCTCGTGTCGGCACGTGGCTGGCTTTCCAATCCGACTATGACCTGATCACTCTCAATCGGCTTCATACGCCGCGGGTTTTCGCGGTCGCCTATCAACCAGATGAACGACGGAGCCTGGTGATAGCGACCCGCACTCAAGTTGGCCGCAATGGTCGGAGTAAGCTGGGCACGAAGCCCCATCCTTGGCGCAGCTCTCACGGCATCGTTCAAAAACGCGTAATAATCCAGCCGAGCGCCGGCAGTAGCCTGAATCGTTCCGGAGAGCTGGAATGTGCTTTGAACATAAGTGGCGTTGCGCAGTGCAGTGAACGACGTGTCCCGCGACAGCGGCCGCGGCGCACCAATGTCATCGAGTCGGTAGCGACCGCCCATCTCGATTTCGTAGTCGAGCTTGCTTGCATACCGGGCCACGTTTCCCACGTTCAACTCAAACCAAGGTGAAAGACGCTTCACGAGGTCGATTCGAAGGCTGTTGTCACCCTCCGCCGAGTAGTTGCTGAACACCGTTTGCGGAGGATCAAGTGAATCACTTTGGAGTGTCTTGAACCGACTAAATGTGCGACCGAGAGTCACCGTCAGCAGTCCATCGCTAACTAACCTCTTCCATACGAGGCCGGCGAAGTATTGACGCTGCTCGGGCGCCAGGATTCGGCTGTTGTCGTACCGGTCGTCCGCGTCGTCATTGATGAACTCCACCGTGTTGATCGCTCCGATTCCCACGAATGACACGGTGTTGTTTTGGTCGATCCTGGTATTCGTCTTGAGTTGGAAATCGATGTACGCGGGTATGAAGCTGAAGCCGGCAGCCTTGAAGAGCAGGTCCAAATAGCTACGCCGCGCACTGAGCAAGAAGCTGGTGCTCCGGCCAATAGGACCCTCCAGAATTGCCCCAAACCCCGTGCCCGACAGGTTGACTTCGCCGGCGAGCCTTTCGGTCTCGCCCTCACGCAGTGTTATCGATGTGAGGGACGCCGTTCTGCCACCATACTTCGCACTAAAGCCACCCGCTGAGAAATCCGTACGCTGTACGAAATCCACATTTATGAGTGAGAGTGGTCCGCCCGTAGACCCCTGCGACCCGAAATGGTTGATGTTCGGCACCTCGATGCCGTCTACGAGGAAGAGGTTCTCGTAAGGTGCCCCGCCTCTCACCACCAAGTCATTGCGCCCGCCCGACGTCACTCCCACACCAGGCAGCAAAGCCACAGTGCGTATCACGTCCTCCTGTGCCCCAGGAGCGCGCCGCGTTTCGTCGGCACCGATCGATCTGGTCGAGGTCGTGTATCCAGGCGGTTGTTGGAAGAATGAAGGTCGAACACTGATACCCTCTAACTGAACAGCCAACGGAGCCAATTCGATACGCACGTTTAGCGGTTTTCCGCTCCCAACAACTGTGTTCGATCGAATTATCGGCTGAAATCCCAAAGCGCGAACTCTCAGCTGGTAAACGCCAACGGGGGTGTTTGCGAACTCGAACCGACCCAGCGAGTCAGTCTGCATCGAGTTACCAGTTTCGACCAATTCGACGGTTGCTTCGATTATGGGGCGTTGGGTGCTGGCGCTGACCACCTGACCGTCTATGTGCCCGGATGGTTCGTCTTGAGCAGAGATTGGCGCAATGTAGAAAGCATGAACCAGAACAAGAACAAATAGAAACTGAACCGGACACACGCTGGAACGAGGTCTCAGAGTGCAGGAGCCCTGTCGACATCCTCCGTTCGCTGAATTCGGGCGGTAGTATTGGGCGTTCAACTTCAAATCCTGTATATGGTTAGCTCATCTACATCTGCATCGGCGCGATGAATGGCGGAATCATGTGCCAAGCTATGTATCGCCATACGTCTCAGCTTTGTCAAGGTCAAAAACTTGACACACGGTCGACATAATCCTAATATTGTCAAGTGAATTAGACTCAACTAACCTTCGAAGCAAATCGCG
>CAYTDU010000804.1:0-2959 GCA_964436395.1 uncultured Gemmatimonadaceae bacterium
ACTGATTCGCTGATCAGTTGCCCCACGAGAGACTTGCGCGTGGCGCCGAGTGCCAGCCTGACGGCTATCTCTTTGCGTCTATCTGTCGCACGGGCAAGTTGGAAACTGGCGAGATTCGCACACGTGATCAGCAGCACCAACCCGACGACACTCATCAGGAGCCAAGCCGCGGCTCTCACGAATCGATCGAACGGTGGATATATGATGACGTCGGCTGTGGGAACGAGGCGTATGGTATCATCCGCGTTCCAGTTGCGCGGGTGTTCCGCCTTCAGGCGATTCGCGAGCGCAGAAGTTGAGACGAGAGCCTGCTGTATGGACACGCCGGGTTCCAAGCGTGCGCGAACGAAGAAAGAGTGATTTCCGCGCGCTTCGATCTGGCTGCCCCCCGCCTGCACTTCATCAACCATCATGAGCGGCAAGAAAAACCCGGGTACTATTCCGCGGAACTTGCCCAAATATTCCTCCGGTGCCACGCCGACAATCGTGTAGAGACGACCGCTGAGTCTGACCTCGGATCCCACAACGTTCGGGTCCGCACCAAGATTGTTCTTCCAATAGCTGTGTCCAACCATCGCTACTGGATGGGCACCTGGTGAAACATCATCCTCGGGCAACAACGTGCGCCCGAGTAGGGCACTGACGCCGATCAGCGGGAAGAAGTTCCCCGTCACCATCTCGACCGGGACCATTTCGATATCAGCGTCGCGTTCGACCTGAACTAGGCTCAGCATCGTTCCCGACACGCCTTCGAACACGTCTCTGGTGTCTTCCCGGAGATCCATGTAATCGGGTATCGAGAACAGGTTGTACGGCATCTCCGGTCGGGATATGTATGCGTCCACCAGAGTCTCTGGATCCTGCAGCGGGACCGGTCGGAGTAGAATGGCGTTCACCAGGCTGAAGATTGCGGTATTCGCACCAATGCCTATTGCCAGCGAAAGGATTGCGGTGAACGTGAAGCCTGGATTCTGCAGGACACGTCGCATTGCATAGCGGAGGTCGCGTAGTAGCCTCATCACGAATGGATCACCACTCTTCCACATGTGATCTAGTTGCAGAGTCGGTGCCACAGACGGGCTACCCGCATTCTCGATCTGCCGCGCAACCACATTGTCATCTCCAAAGGACTCGAGCAGTTCTCGGGCAGAGTGACCTGCCGCGAGTCCATCGTCGAAATGGGCGATGAGCTCTTTGGCAACGTCGACTTGCCTCTCGCCGTCGAGGTGACTCCCACGTACGACTCTTAGAATACGATCACGTATATCTTGTGGCAGCTCCGTTGTGGCGATCAGTCTCTCGAGATGTCGGAACTCTTCGTTACTCACGTTGCAATCCCCATTTGCGCCTGCCATTTCTATACAGTGATTCGTTACGACTCCAGCAAGCCAAGCCCTTTCATGGCACCCACCAGATCACGCCACTGTCGCCTGTGCGTAGCCAGGTGAGTCATGCCCTTCTTCGTGAGGGAGTAATACTTCCTCTGGCGTCCTGAGCTGGATTCCTTCCACTTGCCGCGGATCAGCTTCTTCGTCTCGAGATTGTAGAGCAGCGGGTAAAGCGTTGACTGGCCCATTTTCAGCACACCCTCACTCTGCTTTGACAGCGCCTCGATCATTTCATACCCGTACATTTCCCGCTGTTCGAGCAGCTGAAGCACAGCCACTGGGCCGGCGCCCCGCATCAACTCGCGATCGATCGGCATAGGTGTTCCTTTCTGATTTCCGACTCCGCGCAGACCACTGGTTCGCAGCAATGGTCCGCTTTAGGGCATTACGGAAGTGGTATTCGAAAAGTTACATCCCCTCACATACTATGCGAAGCGAGGCATGTTGAGAGTCTGGTGGAATCCGTTCGTGCAAGCGGAAGAGCATTGTTGGCAGGTCAATCTCGAGTGTGGTTTTGCCGCGGCTTACAACGGTGGGGCAGTCAGTTCCTTGTAACCGTCACGCTCCCAACCGCGGTCAACTCTCTGTCGTACGCTTCGAGATTGAAAGATCCGCTGGTCTGAGTATTTCCGCTGAGTAGGATTGCCGAAACGGATTCAGGATCGGTTGGATCGATCTGGTAAATGGTTAGCGCCAAGGCGTTGCCGGTGAAGATCCCTTCCGCACTCGAGTTCAACGGACCCAGCACCCAATCGCCCTCGACGAACGCAGCTGCATGAGTAGTATCTTCTCCTGCAGCCGCGACATACAACTCCAGGGATATGTCGACTGGAACGCCTTGGATTGTACCCGCCATGCGGTATCCGCCTTCGCGATCATCATCGAGCGTGCTGACCACCCTGAGGTCGTTCATCTCCCCGACTAGGGAGCCGAAAACCCCTATGCCTCCCACGAGATGGTTGACGAAGCCCCTTCCCGAAAGCTGCATGTTGCCGGTTCGCTCGTAGTCGAAGACATTGTCATCCATCAACGCGACTGTAACTGTGTGTTGCTTCCCGGCTACGAAAACAGATGAAGGTGCGTCGCTCGAGGTGGTATCCTCGTCCTCCTCTAAGAATTCCTCGAAGAAGTTGATCATGTCCCAGGGAACAGTCATTGCTGTTGAATCCACCAACATGAAGAACACGGGCTCCAACGCGTTCAGGCTGTCGGGGTGCGCGATTTCCACCTGGATTGCCCGCCCTACGGACGGAAAGACCTCGGCCTCGAGAGTATCTGCGTCTCGGTTGAACAGCAGCGGCGGGCCCGGCACTACGATCGAGTCACCGTTGACCCTGAGCACCATTCCTTCCACACCCACCACCTCAGTCCGTCCTGTCACGACGTGACCGTCGGCGGTTTCGATCCGCAAGGCGAGCGTGTCTCCCGGACGCATGGTCGGGCAATCCCGCGGTCCCCAATAGAGACCCAGCGACCGTGCGAGTTCCGGATCAATCGGAGTTTCGCTGAACATCGTCTCCCCACACGGGTCGTCCGGCATATTGGCGTTGGTGACGGAAACGAACGCACCG
>CAYTDU010000805.1:0-2957 GCA_964436395.1 uncultured Gemmatimonadaceae bacterium
ATCGGAGGCGTCGCGGTAGGTCTGGCACTCCTCCGATTGCTGCTTGCGGCTGAGCTACCCCTTCCGGTCCCGGTCGCTCTCGATCTAGACCTCGATGCGACTGTGTTGGGATTCAGTTTCCTGATCTCTGTGTTTGCAGGCGTGTTGTTTGGCTTGGCTCCCGCGCTCCAATCGACGAGGCCGGATGTGGCATCAACACTCAAGGACGAGACTGCCGGCGGTGGGCAGGCTTCTCGGCTTAGTTTGCGGAACGCTTTGATCGTTGGACAAGTCGCAGTGTCATTTTTGCTTCTGATCGGCGCCGGACTCTTTCTGCGGAGTTTTCAGGCAACTCAGGCCGTTGATCCTGGGTTCGGCAACGATCCGGCTGCGATTATGACCATGGCCCTGCCGAGCACGCGATACTCGGAAGAAGAAGGCAGGTCGTTCTTGCGCGGCTACTTCGACCGCATCGGGCAGATTCCGGGAGTGCAGGCGGTAGGACTCACCAACAACCTCCATCTGAACACACTCAGTACAAACACGACCAGGATAAACGTTGCCGGCGTTGAGCCTCCACCCGATAGAGACGGGCATGACGTCGATCGCAAGGAGGTAGACGCCGGGTTCTTTGGTGCGGCCGGTATTCGAATTGTTCAGGGACGGAATTTCAACACCAGTGATCGTGAAGACTCTCCTAGTGTTGCGATAGTCAGCCAGGCATTGGCCAATCGCTTCTGGCCCGGGCAGGACGCGGTTGGCCGCATTGTCGAGAGACCTCACGCGGACGATTTGGTTGTGGTCGGCATCGCAAGCGACGCGAAGGTGCGGTCGTTGGGAGAGGCACCCAGGTCGTTGGTTTACCTTCCGTTCAGCCAGGTCTACCAGAACTACGTAACCGTGGTGGCACGCACTGCGCTCAACGCTGAGAGACTGGCACTTCAGATGTTGGCGACGTTGCGTGAGTTGGATCCGGATGCATGGGTTTGGGAAGCCAAGACGATGGAGGAACACCTGGCAATCGTATTGCTTCCGGCACGTCTTTCAGCAGTCTTGTTGACGGTCTTTGCGGCGCTTGCAGTCACGCTCGCGAGCATCGGCTTGTATGGCGTGGTCAGTTACGCGGTTTCACAACGTACACGCGAAATGGGCATCCGCATGTCCCTCGGGGCCGATGCAGGGAGGGTCATCGGAATGCTCACGGGAAGCGGGATGAGGCTAGTTGCTGTCGGTGCTGTTCTGGGGCTTGGGCTGGCGCTCGTCGTCGCGCGCTTGCTGAGTCAGCTGTTGTTCGGCGTCGGCGCTTTCGATCCGGTGACCTTTGTCGCCGTGCCGGCTCTGCTCGCAATGGTTGCACTGCTCGCCGCGTACTTTCCTGCGCGCAAAGCGAGCAGGGTGGATCCGGTGAGCGCGCTGAGGGCGGAATAGGGAACATCCAACATCCAACATCGAACTTCCAACATCCAACATCCAACGGAGCGTCATGAAAGCTCCCATTGGATATTCCATGTTCGATGTTCGACGTTCAGTGTGCTGATCTGCAGGACTCACTGATCCAGCGGTCTGTAATTCACCCCAAGCCGATCCAGCATCTCAAAATGCGACGGTAGCCGCGACTCGAAAAATTCCCAATCACGTTTGTCCTTCGGCGACCACACCACCTCGGCAAGAGCGAACGCCCGAGGCAACACCATGTATTCAACGTAGTCCGTGGTCTTCATGTACTCTGTCCACACGTTTGCTTGAGCGCCGAGTATGTGCTGCCCCTCGATCCACGAGAGAGAGTCAGGCACAGGCTCATACCCGTAAACGTCTTCGAGCGTTATGAGCCCTCCGATGGCAAGCGGCTCGTTTTCCGGATCCGCCTGGTAGTAGTCGAAGTACATGTGGCTGTTCGGTGTCATAATGACATCGTGCCCTTGGCGTGCCGCTTCTATTCCACCTTTGATGCCGCGCCACGACATAACCGTCGCCTCAGGCGCCAAGCCGCCTTCTAAAATCTCGTCCCACCCGATCAGCTTGCGTCCATGTGATTGCAGGAATGCCTCTATTCGCCGTATGAAGTAACTCTGCAGCTCGTGCTCGTCAGCGAGCCCTTCACGACGAATCACTTCCTGCGCCAGGGCGCTTTCCTCCCACCGAGATTTGGGTGCCTCGTCTGCCCCGACATGGATGTACTCACTCGGGAACAGTTCCATGACTTCGACCAGAACATCTTCCAGAAACGTGAACGTCTCTTCACTGGGGCAGTAGATGTCGTCGTGAACACCCCAGCGCGTTGAGACTTCGAATGGGCCTTCCGTGCACCCAAGTTCCGGATAGGCTGCCAGAGCTGCTTGCGAATGCCCTGGCATCTCGATTTCGGGGATCACCGTCACGTACCGCGAAGCCGCGTGCGTAACGATTTCGCGCACTTCGTCCTTGGTGTAGAAGCCCCCGTATGGGGTTCCGTCCCCGACATACGGGTCGTGGTTCTTCTCGAGTGTGGTCTCACGTCGATAGGCGCCAACCTCTGTCAGACGAGGATACTTCTCGATCTCGATTCTCCACCCCTGATCTTCAGTCAGGTGCCAGTGGAAGGTGTTCAGCTTGTACATCGCCATCAGGTCGATGTAACGCTTGATGAAGTCGACCGGGAAGAAGTGGCGACCGACATCGAGATGGAGTCCACGGTACGAGAACCTCGGTGAGTCGGTAATGCTCACCGTGCGCGTCGTCCATACTCCCTCGACGGTTCCGGATCCCTCGTGATCGTCGCCGTGTGCCGCACTTTCCTCACCATGCCGCTCTTCGTTCTCTTCGTGCTCTTCACTTGCCACCTCCGCCTCACCGGCATGGTCCCCTCCATGCTCCGAGTCAACCGCCGCCAGTTCCCCGAGTCTGAATGGCAGTTGCCGCAACGTCTGCAATCCGTAGAAAATTCCGGCCGGCTCAGCAGCAGTGATCCGAATCTGCAGAACATCCCCGTGCGGACCGAG
>CAYTDU010000806.1:0-2945 GCA_964436395.1 uncultured Gemmatimonadaceae bacterium
GGTGAAAGCTGCCGAGGCGGCCGATTGTGCCGGTGAGGACGGGTTGTTCTGGGAGTTTCACGATTTGATGATGCAAGGCGTGCCGTCGATGTCAGTGGAGAGTCTCAAGGAGTATGCTGCCGACATCGGTGTGAGTAAGGTTGCGTTCAACAACTGCCTCGATAGCGGGGAAAAAGCCTCATTGGTTCAGCAGGATCTGCGGGACGGATACATGCATGGTGTGCGTGGCACGCCTAACTTCTTTGTGAACGGATATACTCTATCAGGAGCACAACCGCTCGACGTCTTTGGGGCTTACATCGAAGCAGCGTTGGCTGAATCAGGGCCATGACTGCGCGTGGTCCAGGGTTCGCCCGGCGTTCGGATTGAGTTTGTTGGTTAGCGGGTTTCGATAGAGACCTGGCTTTTCGGTCGGGTCTCTCTTCTTTTTGTTTCGTTGTCCGAAAATCGCGGAATTGTTCGCGGCGCGGCGGCGGAGTCATTCAACTGAAGGAGCAACATCATGAAGAACCGGATTCTTCCCGGTTTGACTGTCGCCTGTGTCACGGTCGTTGCAGCGATCTTGTTGGGCGCGTGCAATGCCGGTTCGAGTGCGGATCTCGATTCGTTCGAGGGCCGAGCGAGCTACGCAATAGGCGTGAATTTCGGAACCAGTCTCAAACAGGACAATGTGCCGCTCGACATGGACGCCTTCATTAAGGGTATCTCCGATATCCTCGAGGAACGCGAGCCACAACTCACGAACGAGGAGGTCGGCCAGGCACTTCAAGAACTGACGCAGCATTTGCAGGAAACGCGTGCGCAGCAGTTCGGGGAGTTGTCGCAGCAGAATACTGAGGAAGGTCAGGCTTATCTCGAGGAGAATGGCCAGCGAGACGGCGTAACCACCACTGAGACCGGTCTTCAGTACGAGGTGATTACCCAGGGCAATGGTCCAACACCGACTGCCACAGATCGGGTCTCGGTTCACTACAGAGGAACATTGATCGATGGTACCGAATTTGACAGCTCCTATGAGCGAGGCGAGCCTGCCACCTTTCCGGTAAACGGAGTGATCGGTGGCTGGACCGAGGCGCTGCAGCTGATGTCGGTTGGTAGCAAGTACCGTCTCGTGATTCCCTCAGACCTCGCGTACGGGGAGCGCGGCTCCGGGCGCAGCATTGGACCCAATGCGACGCTTATTTTCGAAGTTGAGTTGTTGGAGATCAATTAGGAGAAAACCAAACCAGAGCCAAGGATTTCATATTGGGCCATAGAACTCTGGTAATACGTGGAGGAACTGTCGTGACACATGAGGCTGTGTCGCGACAGGATGTGCTGGTCGAGGGAGAGACGATTACGTCGGTAGGAGATGTCCCTGAATCTGACGGTCAGACCGTGATCGACGCTAATGGTTTGCTCGTCCTGCCGGGCGCAATAGATCCGCACATACACTTCAACGAAAGAAACAAAGGCCAAGAAGGCGTGCATGATTACCTGACCGGTGGTCGTGCCGCCGCATTCGGTGGCACCACCACGGTCATCGATTTTGGCGATCAGATACACGGCGAGCCGCTCCTCTCGGTTCTGGACAAGAAGAAGGTGGAAGCGCGGGGCAGGGCAGTCGTCGACTGGAACCTCCATCCAATCATCAACCACGTGACTCCAGGGGCCCTGGAGGAGATTCCGGCAGTGGTAGAATCTGGGCTGCCGACCATCAAATGCTTCATGACATTCCGGTCGCTAACCGGTGAATCTGCGGTCAACATGTACAGCGGAAAACCCGGTCGCATCATCTCTAACGAAGATTTCGTCGCTCTCTCCGGTCGGTTGCACGCGGCCGGGGGCATGCTGATGGTGCACGCCGAAGACAGCACGATTATCGACAAGCGGGTGATGGAGAGCTTGAACCGCGGCCGGACCAAGGCGATAGATCATGCTCGTTGCCGGCCTTCGGAATCGGAGGGGAACGCGGTCAGGCGAATCGTCGAGGTTGTGAGGCAGACAGGCGGAGCAGTCTACATAGTCCATCTCTCTTCAATTGACGGTCTCTCTCAAGTCGCGGCGGCGCGGAGTGAAGGCCTCAAGGTCATTGCCGAAACCTGCCCGCACTTTCTGATCTTCACCGACGAGAAGCTACAGCGTGAAGACGGGTATAAGTGGCTCGGTTCCCCGCCTCTGAGGGATGAGCCAACGCAGGCGGCGCTGTGGGATGGCCTAATTGGCGGAGACATCTCGGTGGTCGCAGCCGATGATTGTGCGTTCTCTCTGACCGCGAAACAGGCAGGGGCCGACAATTTCGATCTCTGCCCCGAAGGTATGCCGGGCATAGAGCCGCGCCTGACGCTCCTGTATTCGGAGGGGGTCGCGAAAGGTCGGATCTCGTTGCAGAGACTCGCAGAGCTCACTGCGTCAGCGCCTGCCTCACACTTTGGCCTTGCTCCCAAGAAGGGGACTCTAAAATCTGGCAGCGATGCCGACATCGTGCTGTTTGACCCGTCGATTAGGTGGACAATGGGGGAGAACACTCTCCACATGGCATCAGACTATTGTGCATACGAGGATGTGGAGGTCGTTGGCAAGGTGGTCAAGGTCTTTTCACGGGGCGAGCTGATCGTAGACGGAGAGGAATTTCTGGGCACCCCAGGCCGGGGGCAGTTCGTTCCTTGCCGCGGACTAAGCGAAACGTGAAGCCGAGTTTGCGTCGTTTCTGGTTTGGAAATCGATCAAGGACAGGACAATGGCAACAAGACGCTCGTTCGTCCGGCTAGCCGCCGGGGCGGCATTAGGTCCTCTGGCGGCACCCACGTTCAACGCCGCTGCCAGCGATCGTATCACTCGTTTGAGATTGAGCGACTCGCGCGATGCCGAAGAGGTCGCGCAGGATGAATCGTACTGGGAAGCGATACAGCGCGAGTACACCCAGGATTCCACCTTCATCAATATAGAGAGCGGCTACTTCAGTC
>CAYTDU010000807.1:0-2942 GCA_964436395.1 uncultured Gemmatimonadaceae bacterium
GTCGTTGGCTAGGTTGTGTAGATCCCACCAGGTTACCCCTGGGCGCACGCTCTCGATCACCGCCTTCTGAACGCTCAGTGCAATCTCGTACAGGCGGCGCTGTTGATCGTCGAATGTCCCGTCAATCGGGATGGTTCGCTGTACATCGGCCGAGTAGTGGTTGAATGCAGCGCCGGTGTCGATATGCAGCAGATCGGCTGGCGTGAACACCTCGGTGCCGGATCGGGAAACGTATTGGATGAACCCTTCGGGGATGTGCGGTGCCGGGGGGCGCCCATCCGGAGGATGCCTCCGCACGGACGTTGGGAACCCGAGTGTCGCGCCGCGGTACCGATACACGTAGTCGACGGTCTCCATGATTTCACTCTCGCGTAGTCCCGGCTGGGCCGCACTCAGGCCTTCCACCACGCCTTCGTGTGTGATTTCGACAGCACGGCGAAGATTGGCCAATCCCCATGAATCGTGGAGCATTCGAACCAAATCCATAATGTCGGCCGCATCGCGGAGCTCCATCTCCGGCGAGAAACGCTTGAAGCGGTCGAACAGTGCCAGGCGAGACGGCTCCGGCAGCCCCAACCGGAAGAATCGCGGGTAGTTGACATGCAGCACCTTGTTGGTAGGACCCCACGCGTGGGACAGGGCAGCGGGAAGTGGCCAGCGCCGAATCTGCGTGATGCGCCAGTCACGATAGTCAGTCATCGCGACTGAAAGGTCTTCCTCGAGTGCCGAGAATGGCCTGACATCTTCGATTCCGGTTTGCTCGCGCACTGTCTGTACATCACTCGACGTATATAGTACTTCCCAGTCTTTCTCTGGTGTCGGCAGCAGCAGCAACGCCGACTCGAGGCTCGCCAATCCGTCTATGCCCGTCAGGAAGACGAAGTCATGGTTGTCCGAGTCAGGCACCTGAAACTCCAACCGCCTTGGCTGCACCCATTCGACCGAGAAGATGAGCAGCGCTCCTTCCGGTATTGCCTGGAGCACCCGTGCTCGCCTCCGCGCGAAGATCTCACGCATCATCTGGGGATCCGGGTTGTCGACGTCTATCTGTGCGGCACGCGCCGCCTCTTCGGAGTAGTCATAGTCGAATGGTTGCTGGGTAGATTGTGAGTGAAGGCCAACCGCTGCCGCGAGGAACCCGCACGCTAAACAAATGGCCCGTATGAGTGTCATTGGCTTTTTCCCGAGTTCTTTATGTTCAACCACTTCATCTTCCCCATTTCCCTTTCCCCTATCCCCATTCCCTCTCCTTTTCCCAATACCTCATGCCTCAACAACATTCACCCTCGAAAGATCTATCTCGCCGAGCCCGTGTTCGTGCGCCATTGTGATCGTCATGATGTCTTGAGGATTCAATCCCCACAGGCCGCAGCAATAGGCATCGATAGCGACGCGGTCCGTTCCGGCAATGATCTTGTGCGGCTGTATCAGCTCTCCGGGTCCGAACGGGCCGTTAGTGGTGATCAACTCGGTTGCGTCCACCACGCAAAGGTCGGGATGAATGATCGTATTCAAATCGGCTATGCACTGATCGAGATGTGTGATTGCCCCGATGTCGGTTGTCCAGTTCTCCATGTGGAAGGTCCGGTTCGACACGGGCGAGTTGAGCCCCATGAGGTTCTTGAGCGTACCCGTGAATTTGTTTCCGGCATGGTCTTTCGTGATCGGTAAGTCGATCAATACATCGTAGTCTGCCAGCGTCTTCATGACGCGAGCTTCGGTAAGTGCAACACCATTGGGCACAGGCGTTGGCTTGAACAGCGATTCGTCTCTCATGTCGACGATCACGAGGTCTCCGCCCGCCGCACTCACTGCCTCTGCCGTGCCGGTCTGTTCCCAACTCTGCTCTGACTGCCAGGTTACGCAAGACACCTGCTCAGCGCCAGCGTCGCGACACATTTGGATCACTGCTCGAACGATGTCAGGACGAGTGTATGCACCAGGGTTGGGGCGTTGTGGGTTTGCTAGCACCGCGACCTTTGCTCCTTCGGGTACGAACTGCCCAATGCCGCCGAGTTGTCGGACCGCACCGATGGTATTCTCGACGTAGTCCTGACCAGTGACGACAGATATGGTATTGCTTATCTGGCGTCGTCTTGCCCCCGCATACGGCAGCGCATGCAGCTTTTCTCGGGAGAGAAAGTCAGCTCCTACTACAGCAGATGCCCCGACGACCGCTGACTGCTTCACAAAAGACCTGCGACTCACGTTGCGCGACATGGCTTGGCTCCTGTTGGAGGTACATCGGTGTGGTTGGAGTCAAGTATACGTGAGGTGAGAATGGAGTCCAGGGTGAAGCTGCCGCACACTCCTAGCGATTTCTCGCCCGCAGGACCTCTAGTAGTTCCGCCTTGGAGAACGGTGCTCTGAGCGTCCGAGAAGCTCCTAACTCCTGCGCGACTCGAAGCGGGTCGGGGCCACGATATGATGTTCTGCCGGACACTGCTATGACACGGGCGTCTGGTGAGAATCGGTGGATCTGTCGCATGAACTCACCCGACTCCATGCGACCAGCCGCAAAGACGTCAACAAAAATCACGTCGGCCGGGTCTTGTTGATACGCCCACAGGGCCACGCTGGCGTCAGCCGCATCCACCACCTCGTGTCCAACCTCCGTGAGCGTAATCCGGATGGCATCTCTGATAGCATCCTTTTCGGCTATCACCATAATCCGAATTCTAGCATCCCCGGTCACCACGGCGCTCTTACCGCATCGCACGCACTGAATTCGCCTGAGTGTTTCGTCGCCTCGTCGTCTCCCTCGTCCCAGCGTGAACGAGCCTTTGCATGCGGGGCAGCCAAAACGCTTGTCCGTTCGCGCAAAATCGCGCCTGATTGCTGCAATCTCTTCCGTCGAGTAGGGAGTAGGGGTTGAACGGCGATAGCGTAACTGACGTCTATCCTGCACTAGTCGGCGCTCACCGAGCTGCCGGCGTTCGGCA
>CAYTDU010000808.1:0-2925 GCA_964436395.1 uncultured Gemmatimonadaceae bacterium
TACCACGGTTTCCGGTATGTCGAGGTATCCGGATGGCCGGGGACACTTTCAGCGGAAGAGATTACGGGCGTGGTGGTTCATACGGACCTGTCGACTTCTGGCTATTTCGAGTGCTCGGATGAACGATTGAACCAGCTTCATCGCATGGCTTTGTGGACGCATCGGAGCAACATTCACGGTATCCCTGAAGACTGTCCGACACGAGAACGCTGCGGATGGCTCGGCGATGCCAACATGGTGGCCGAATTCTCGATGTGGAACTTCCAGGCAAAGGCATTCTGGGAAAAGTTTATTGGCGACATAGAAACCACCCGGTCGACCAATGACGGCATCCCCTGCGATATCGCCCCTGGAAAACGAGGCACCCGGGGAGACGCCAAATCGGACTGGGCCGCCGCGTTTATACTGATTCCATGGTATGTGTATGTTCAGTACGGAGATCTTTCGACGGTTGAGAGGCACTGGGAGGGAATGACGCGGCTGATTTGCCATTACCAGGAGAATGCCGACGGCTGGATTCTCAAAGGCGGCTACGGCGACTGGTTTGATCCCGGCGACACGAGCGTCTGCACGCACACCCCGCCGTCCCTGACCACGACGCTCTGGTTCTATCGATGCGCAACCGTCATGCGCGATGCCGCGGCAGCATTGCTCCGCCAGGAAGAGAGTACGCGCTATGCCGGTTGGGCATCGCGCATTGGTGAGGCGATCATCGACAGGTACTACGTGCGCGATGACGGCACATTCGGTTCCCAGACTGCCGACGTGTTGGCACTGCAGTTCGGGACCGTGCCGGATGGTGAAGAACCACGCGTTGTCGAAGCTTTGGTCCACGATATCCGCCAACGCGACATGCACCTGAACACGGGCATCATGGGTGTGCGCTATCTCTTCGAGATACTCACGCGATACGGGCACGGCAACATAGCTCTCGCGTTGATGCATCAGGACAACTACCCGAGCTTCGGCGACCTGATCCGTCGCGGAGCTACAACGCTCTGGGAATGCTGGGGCGAAGAGAGGCACGATCTGGTTCACGGGCCGCGTTCGCTGAATCACCCCATGATGGGTGGTTTTGATAACTGGTTTTTCAACACCCTGGCGGGAATTCAGCCCGATCCAATGAACGCTGGCTTCCGGCATTTCTTTCTCACGCCATATCCCATTCCCGGGCTGGACTGGGTTCGCGTCCATTACGATTGCCCTCAGGGACGGATCGTCAGTGACTGGAGGTCCAGCGACGGGGCATTTGAGTGGAAAGCCGTCGTCCCCCAAGGAACACAGGCCACGGCTACACTGCCTTTTACCGGACGTATTCAGCTATTGGAACCAGGCACTCATAAACTTGTTGAAGAACATCGAGCTAACTCCTACAGGCGACGTCCAGCAGGCCGCGCCTGAGGAGTGACGTTAGGGCGACTCGCTCCTCCAAAATGCGTGGGAGGCTCCTCGCCCTTGAGGATTCTTTGAACACTTCCAGAGGATCACAATAAAGTGAAAAGGAAGATGACAACACCAGGCGATTACTGTAGAAAATCGCAGCGGTACTTGAAGACCTTGTGCAATGTCAGGCCGAACCGGCGTACAGGTTCCCCGGGAAATCGGGAGGCGACCGATTTCTTCGCCGACACGATCCGTGCATACGGATACGAGGTTGATGCTACGCCTTTCGAGTGTCTGGATTACATCAGCGATGGATCAGTGTTAACCCGCGGCGAAGAAGTTTTCGAAGTCTACGTCAGCCCCTATTCCTTGGGATGCGATGTCTTGGCCGATTTGATCGTCGTCTCAACAGTGGAGGAACTGGAAAGCACGAACTGCGAGGGCAAGATCCTGTTGATGAGAGGAGCCATATGCTCCGAGCAGTTGATGCCCAAAGGGTTCGTGTTCTACAATCCAGAGCACCATCGGAGGACCATCGCTTTGCTGGAGAGCCGAAAGCCAGCGGCGATCATCACCGCCACAGAGAGAAAGCCGGAACAGGTGGGAGCATTGTATCCATTCCCATTGATCGTGGACGGAGATTTCGATATCCCAAGTGTCTACTGCCGGGATACGGTGGGAGATGTGCTGGCGGCGATGCAGGGTGCATTGTTCCGGTTGAAGGTGAAGGCCATGCGAGTGCTGTCGAGCGCGGCGAACGTCGTCGCGCGGCTGAACGTAGGAGCAGCAAAGAAAGTGGTCATCACTGCCCACATCGACGCCTATGAAGACACGCCAGGTGCGTCGGACAATGCATCCGGCGTGGTGGTTCTCTTGCTTGTCGGTGAGATGTTATCTGATTATGGAGGGGAGAACTGCGTTGAGATCGCCGCTCTCAATGGGGAAGATCACTACAGCGCGGCTGGTCAGATGGATTATCTCAAGCGGTATGGGGATGAGCTGGGCCAGGTTCTGCTGGTCGCGAACGTCGACGATGTTGGCTACAAAGAGGGGAGATCCTCGTACTCATTCTATGAATGCCCTGCTCAACTCGAGAGGACGGCCGAAGATGTCTTTCAGCGGTTTGACGGTCTGGTTCGAGGCGAGCCATGGTTCAGTGGGGACCATATGATCTTCGTGCAGAGCGGGGTTCCGGCGGTGGCTTTCACGTCTGAGTATATGCCGGAACTGATGAGGAGCGTGACACACACATCGGCCGACACACCTGATATCGTTGACTGCTGCAAGCTCGTAGAGGTTGCGGAGTCACTGAATGATTTGGTGCGGTCATTATTCTGACTGTCAGCGATAGCCTGGTGACTGGGGAAGAAACTACTGCTCAGCAGCGTGAAAGGGGTCTCACGCAGATGGCCGCAATCGCGTTAGAGATATCGGTGTTGTCAAGTCTCATAAAGTCATACCGGGTGTTGAGTCCTGTAAAGTCATATCGGTTGCACTTTAACAAAAGTCTCGAAAAGTCGTGCCGCCCTCGTTGACCAAATT
>CAYTDU010000809.1:0-2923 GCA_964436395.1 uncultured Gemmatimonadaceae bacterium
GCGCGCCGCCGTCGGCATCGATACCTGCTATGTGCTGAAAGCTGATGGCGTGATAACAGTGGATGCGGGTACTCCGAACAAGGCCAAGATATTCCTGTCGGGATTGTGAAGGGTGAACGTGCAACCCGAGGCGGGTTCTGCACACGCCAGGTCACACCCTGGGTTCGGTCAGCGTCCTCCTGGGCAGTGGAGAGGCATTCGTCGGCGATCTTGCGATGAACGCGTTCCCGTTGAGGCTCTCACGCGGCGTGCCGGTATTCGCTGAGGACGCCGCGGCGGTGGTCAACAGCTGGAAGATGCTGCTGGACGCTGGTGCAAAGGAAGTGTACCCGGCTCACGGCAAGCCGTTCTCGGCTGACGTGATACGGCGGGCAATTCAAGAGAAGTGAAACCGTCACGGAGCGATCAATGTCTGCTGAAGAGAATAAGACCGTAGTGCGCCGCTTCTACGAGGAAATCGTCAGTACGGGTAACGTGGATCTGATGGCCGACCTCATTTCGCACGACTACGTTGAGGTCTTCGATGGCGTGCGATATGCAGTCGGCATCGAGGGTGCCAAGGAGCATGTGAGAGGTGTTCGCGAGACATACGAAGGTTTGAATATCTCGGTTGAGCGGCAAATTGCTGAAGGCGAATGGGTGGCCACATGCATCACCGCACGCGGTACTCACGTTGGCTCTTGGATGGACATCAAACCAACCGGCAAGCAGGTGGCATTCACCGGAGTGAATATCGATAGGGTCGTTAATGGTAAGATCGTTGAACATGGTGGTGCAGCCAATATGCTCGGACCGTTGTTGGAGATCGGCGCAATAAAGGCTGTCTGAATCTCGGAGGGGGAGCTCGTGGACTCGGTCGACCCGCGGACGATCCCGAGGAGTTGCCGGGTGAAGGGTAGTGGCCCCTGACGCCGGGGCCAGCCTTCAAAATGGACGCTCAATATTGATTGACATCGGAAACTGCTTCTCGGTGAACAGCAGGTTGACGGTTTCCGTGTACGAGATCGAGACTCGAAGTGCTCGCGGTGAAGCGGTGCGGGCAAAGTGTACGTCGCGGGCTCGGATCGGCAAGTTCATAGCAGCGACATGCTCTAGTACTCGCTGTCGAATTGACGCATCGGCGAGTTGACCGGCGAACGAGAGGTCTCGCGACACCGTATCGTCCAGCCTGTATTGCCTCCAGTACACGCCGCCGATTGCGAATCCGTAGTAACCAGCCGCTAGAAGCACAAGGAGAAGGAGCAGCGACGCAATTTTTACTTTGCCCGAATGACCCTTCAACAACGACGGCGCATTCACGATTTGCCTCCGATCGATAAGGCAAACATAGTACTTTGCGCCGACAATGCCATTCAGAGCGGTCAATGCTCCTTGACGCAACTGTCCATCGCGGTGCTGCTCGAGCGGGCTGGCCGCGCTGCCATCGACGAACAGAGCACCATGCGAATCTGTTTGCGTGCTTGAGTCCAGACATCTGGGTATCCTTTCAATGTGGGTTCCGGAGAGTCATTCTCTGCAAACCGAGGTCCTCACCATGCGTCCATCCGTCGTCGTAACGTTCGTTCCATTCGCCGTACTCATTGCTTCGTCCTGCGGATCGGAACCACCAGTAACTCGAGACGAACTGAACGCCCTCATCGACCTGCCGCCGGGTTTTGTCGTCGATGAGTACGCCCAAGTGCCTGGCGCTCGCTCGATGACGCTTTCCGACGCCGGCGTGCTGTACGTAGGAACACGCCAGGATAGGTTTTATGCGGTCCGCGACCGGAACGGGGACGGCACTGGTGAGCGGGTCGATACGATCGCGGAAGGGCTCACGCAGCCGAACGGCGTCGCCTGGCGTGACGGTGCACTATTCGTCGCCGAGATCTCGCGGGTAATTCGCTATGACGATATGGACAACCGCATAGCGATGCCTCCTTCGCCCGTTGTTGTCAGAGATGACTTTCCAACCGATCGGCACCACGGCTGGAAGTACATCGCGTTCGGCCCGGACGGCTATCTGTACGTACCCGTCGGTGCGCCCTGCAATGTCTGCGATGAAGATCTGGACATCTACGCATCCATCACACGAATGCTTCCGGACGGCAGCGATCATTCGATAGTCGCTCACGGAGTTCGAAATACCGTTGGCTTCGCCTGGGATCCGGAAAGCAGCGATTTATGGTTCACTGACAACGGCCGGGACCGACTCGGCGACGACCTACCTCCTGACGAGCTCAACCATCTCACGGAGACGGGCCAGCACTTTGGATTTCCGTTTTGTCACGGCGGTGACATCATCGACCCTGAATTCGGTGAGGAAGGCAGCTGTGCGAACTACCGCATGCCCGCTCAGAAACTAGGTCCGCACGTAGCATCTCTGGGAATGTTGTTCTACACCGGCGAGCAATTCCCGGCCGAGTATCGAAACCAGATATTCATAGCGGAGCACGGGTCTTGGAACCGCAGCGAGAAAATCGGTTACCGCGTTTCGGTGGTCAGACTGGACGAAAACCGGGTGGCGACGTCTTACGAGGTCTTTGCCTCGGGCTGGTTGCGTGAGGACGAGACAGTTGTCGGTCGTCCGGTCGATGTGCTGCAGATGCCAGACGGGGCCGTTTTGGTTTCGGACGATTTCGCAGGGAAGATTTACAGGATTTCGTATACGCCGTGATGGGAAAAAGGAAAAAGGGAAAAGGGAAGGGGGCGGCAACGGATTGTTGACGCCGCTGATGTCACCTTACTCCCAAACGCTCCGACGCCGATTGTCAGTTGGTGTTCTGCCTTCGCCACGTTACGTGTTGTTGGTTCTGTAACGTGATTGCGGCGCTGGGAACAGCTACGTACCGCAAGCAGATTTCTGAACCCTCGCTCCAGCCTCCATAGTGCATGATGTAGAACGTTGCCCGTTCCTGGCGGTCAGCACCAACCTTGTCGATTG
>CAYTDU010000810.1:0-2920 GCA_964436395.1 uncultured Gemmatimonadaceae bacterium
CTCTGATCGTCATCAACGGAGGGCCGGGGACTCGAACCCCGAAGCGCTCGCGCGCGGCGGTTTTCAAGACCGCTGCCTTACCAATTAGGTCTAGCCCTCCAGGACAGAAAAGCTAATCTGCTTAGGCGAGTTACCCAAGCTTCTCAGCGGACATTGAAAATGGCGCCCAGCAAGGGCGCCATTCTGTGGATCTTGTACTTGATCGGTCCCGTCTCAATACATCCAGTCTACCTGCGTACCGGCCGGACGGTTCTTCATGATGTGCTGAGCCATGAGACGGATGAGCTGACCGCTGGTCATAGGGCGCCAGCCGTGGCCACCGTGTGCGCCGAACGTAACTGATCCCGCGTAGTAGGGATCTGTTGTCGACTCCAGGAAATCCCGCACGTGTTTGACGCCGACGTCCAGGTAGTAGGCATCCATGGTACCCGCGAACACATGGAGCTTTCCAACCAGCTTGTCCCCGATTGTCGACCAGTTCTGCTCGAGGTAGTATCGTATGTCGTAGTTCTCTTTCCAGGCCTGGGCTACCTCGGGGTCAATCTCTCCCGTGTACTTGTCGAACAGCGGTTTGAAGTACCCGTCATCGCCGAGTGGCCCGAACACCGCAGACCAGATGTCGATCTGCTCTCCGGAGCGGCCTTTTGTGCCATTGGCGAGTTCGTAGTGATTCCGCTGCTTCGAAGTCAGGTTGATCGCACCGGTCTCGGTGACTCGGCTGTTCGGCGTGGGAACCGTACGCCACTCGTGCACCTTGTAATACGCGTTCACATCCTCGTAGATGTTGATACCCTCGACATTCCTGAAGTCGAGCGGATCGGGCGCGAACGACCACGTCCCGCCATAGAAGTCGGGGTAGTAAACCTGGAGCGCAAACGATTCCCAGCCTCCGGTCGATCCGCCGGTGAGTACCCGCGCGTACGGCTCCGCGATCGCCCTGAATCGACGCTCGAATTCGGGAATCAGTTCCTCATGTATTGCATCCCCAAACGGGCCGACACTGGGTGAATTGACCGCGTATGAGTCGTCGAAGTATGGGCAGGGGTGTTGAATGGTAACAGCAATGAACCTCGGGAAATCAGGTCCCAGCCAATCTTCACGTACACTCCTCCTCGTGCCCTCAAAACCGAGCGGTGCAGCTAGAGAGAAATGCCCCTGCGAGTAGACCACTGGGTAGTGTACGTCTGGGTGTTCGTCATAACCGACGGGCAGCAGAACCGTCATGCCCAAGTACATCGGCTGACCCCAAAACTCGGTTAGGATATCGCTCTGGATCTTGAAGCGCTTAACGTACCGTGAGTCTTCCGGTACCTCTATCGGAGGAATGATGTTTGTGACTTCAACGCGAATAGTATCCGCGGACATTGGATCGATGTGTACCTGTTGGACGTCACTGTAAATGTTGCCGGGTGAACGTTTCCAGTTTTGGCCTTCCCATTGGTCTTTGTGCATCCAGACGGTGTGACCGTCGGCGCGTTGAAACTCGGTGTACTTGTTGAAGACCGCCTGGATATAGTAGTCGCCCGCCGGAAGATCTAGGAGGCTTTCGAGCGGTGATCCGAAAGTGGTGGCATCGATCACGGCCGGTTGGCCAGGGCTCAAGTTCTCGACATCTACGCCGAAGAACGGTACGCCTGTCCGACCCGCCTGGAACCGAACCGCCCGCTCGTTGTAACGCGGCATTACGTCGTTGTTCCGAGATATCACGATGAACATCCGCCCGGTCACCGTCTCATTCAGGACCGATTCGGGGATGGATATCTCAAATCTGAAATCGGAATCTTGAACGGCTCTTTGTCTAGTTCCAACGGCTGCCGGTGTGGACGTGCCGCTGTCGCACCCTGCAATTGGCCAGACCGTGAACAGGATACCGATGATCAAAGAAAGGCGGGTGAAGGACCGCCTACGCCACTTGAGTCTTATCTCAGTCATTTTGTACTCCAGAATTGAACAAGGCAAATGCACTCTGGTTTTGGGATCATATCTGATATTCAGAACAGAACAGATGAAAGATAGCGACTGCGTTCACCATTCCTCTGGCTGTCGCCGAACACCGACCATAACTTTTCACAGCGATTAAAAACTCAGACTTTGCGCTCGCAGAAACGATCCGATAGATCGTCACGCCGATGCCGATGTAGGAAGGAATGACTATGCCAAAACGATCGCTCTTCCTCGAACGGATGACTCGACCCCAGGTTGAGGCTGCCGTCGCCGATGGGTTCACAGCGGTGGTCGTCCCGTGCGGCGCAGTCGAACAACACGGTCCCCATCTCCCGCTTTTCGTGGACGCGGAGATTGGCACACGTCTGGGCGCGGAGGTGGCGCGGAGGTTGGGCAACACAGTTGTTGCTCCCACCATCCGGGTAGGCTGTTCGGAACACCACATGGACTTTGCGGGCTCGCTGACGCTTCGGGAGTCGACGTTCAAAGCTGTCTGCTTCGACTATTGTACCTCCCTGGCACGTCACGGCTTCAGACGCATACTGCTGCTACCGTCTCACGGGGGCAACTTCAAACCGATCGCGGATTCGCTCGAGGAGCTGAATGATGCCGTGGGTGAAGGTTGTACAGTAGAGGCGTTTACCGATCTGATTGCGATCGTAAATCTCTGGAGAGAACTCGTCGAATCAGAGATTGGTCTTGGTAACCGAGTAGGCGGGCACGCCGACATCGCCGAGAGTTCAATCATCCTGTGTCTGCATCCTGAACTCGTAGAACAAAATGCAGCGGATGCCGGTTTTCCATCCGAACTGACGCAGGACCTCGTCGAGAGGATCATGCAAGAAGGCATGAAGAGCGTCACGCCAAACGGCATCCTCGGTGACGCTCGTGGCATGACGAAGGAAATCGGCGAGAAGTTGATCTCGGCAACCTCCGACTCCGCCCGAAGGACGTTCCATTGCGACTGCTTGGCGCT
>CAYTDU010000811.1:0-1449 GCA_964436395.1 uncultured Gemmatimonadaceae bacterium
GGCATGTTTTGAGCGTAAACCAAAGGGATTCCACTATGCGTTGAGTGTCTCACTTTTGGACGCAGCCAGTTGGGCCTCAGGCGCACCACCGCGTCTAGTGGATCCGACAGGCCATTCGCATCGATCTCGGCCCGGGTCAGGACGTCTTTCGGGGAGTGCGGGGCAGTGGTGCGGAATGACGCATTGGAGACACAACCACATACAAGCAGTGCGGCAGACAGGGAGATTGCGACCGAAGGAAATCGTTGCATATTACACCTCCGTCACTGACAGATCACGCTCAGTATCTGTGGTGTTAGTACAATTCGCCTTATGCGCTAATCCAGATGGATTCAGCTATGGTTAGTTCTGATCCATAGCTTGTGTTCATACACATTAGGTCGCCGGGCACACTCAGGACTCACCCATCCATCACACGGCTATCACATGGGGGGTCTTTGGCTTCGGCACCTGCATAACGCGGATGATTACGATCCGTTTGCTTGGATCTGTCGATATACACGACTCGGTCACGGGTGAGCTGCCGAAACTGCTTCGCCAGCCAAAGCGTGTCGCTCTCCTCGCATACATCGCCGTGGCGTCGCCACGCGGGTTCTTCCGCAGAGACACTCTCATGGCTCTGTTCTGGCCGGAGTCGACTCAGGAACAGGCGCGTCACGCCTTGAGCCAGGCCCTGCACGTGCTGCGCAATGAGTTGGGCGCGCAAGCGGTCGTCGCCCGCGGAGAAAGCGAAGTGGCGCTCAACGAGGAAGTTTTGTCGGTAGACGTGTGGGATTTCGACGCCGCAATCACTGCATGCGACCACGAACGCGCTGTTTCGTTGTATCGCGGTCCTTTGCTTAATGGATTCGCTACGAGGGCAAGTGTCGAGTTCGAACATTGGCTGGACTCGGCACGGGACGAACGGGCAAGGGCGTATATCGATTCCTTGGAGCAGTTGGCTGAGGCGGCCGCGCAGGAGGGTAAACGACACGAGGCTGCCGAGTGGTGGCGTCGCCTCGAGCAGCAGGATCCATACAGTACCATGGTGACGGTGAACTTGATGCGGGCGTTGGAGGCGGCGGGAGACAGGGCGGGTGCGTTGGAAAAAGCGGAACGGCACGCGGCTCTGTTGAGGTCGGATTTGTCAGCCGAGCCGTCGCCTGATGTGGTAGCTTATGCAGAGCGGTTGCGCAAAGAGCCGGTGCGACGCATGGAGTACACTTCGTCGGCAGGTTCGAGAGGTGGCGCACGAAGTTACCTGGCACGTGTGAGGCACGCTCTCTCTGACCGGTATGCCATCGAGCGTGAGATAGGCTCCGGCGGGATGGCCGTGGTGTATCTAGCCCAAGATCTCAAGCACGAACGGCAAGTCGCGGTGAAGGTATTGCATCCCGACCTTGCCGCCTCAGTCGCCGCCGACCGCTTCCTGAGGGAGATTGCGATCGCGGCCAACTTGAACCACCCGCA
>CAYTDU010000811.1:1549-2918 GCA_964436395.1 uncultured Gemmatimonadaceae bacterium
GAGTCATTGAGGGATCGTCTAAAGCGTGAGAGGCAGCTGCAGATCGACGACGCTTTGACCATTGCCGGTGAAGTGGCTGAGGCCCTCGGCGCCGCTCACGAACACAACGTCGTTCATCGTGACATCAAACCTGAGAACATCCTGCTGCATTCGGGTCATGCAGTGGTGGCTGACTTTGGAGTAGCTCGCGCCGTTACGGAGGCAGGAGACGATCAGATAACGGCAGCGGGCATTGCGGTCGGCACGCCGACGTACATGAGCCCGGAGCAGTCGAGTGGTGAGGTGGAACTGGACGGTCGCAGCGATCTGTACAGTCTGGGTTGTGTGATATACGAGATGTTGACAGGAGAGCCTCCATTCACTGGAGCGTCTGTCGAACACGTCATTCGGAAACACATCGGCGCGGCGGTGACACCGGTGTCGGTATTGCGCCCCGACGTGTCGCCGACACTTATGAGTTTGGTTGAGAAGCTTCTCGCCAAGTGTAGTGCGGATCGCTATCAGACGGCGGGTGAGTTGGGCCAGGCGCTGGCAGCTGAGCAAGCACAGTTTGTCACACCGAACAGCGGAGTAACTCTCCCAGAAAAGATGTCGGCAGGGCATACGGCGCGCCGGAGGTGGATAACCGCCGGCTCAGTGTCCACCGTGGCCGCAATTGTCACAGTGATTGGAGTTGTTGCTGGAATGCCTCGCGGCAATGAAGTGATGCTCAACCCGAACCATGTGGTAGTTGCCGAGCTACGCAACGCCACTGGAGACCCATCGCTCGATCAGATCGGCGAGCGCGCGGGCCACTGGCTGACTCACGGTCTGCAACAGGCGGCTATCCCAGTCATACCGTGGGACCTGGCTCAGCAGTCCTCAGACTACGTAGAGGCCGAGGTGGAATCCGGGCGCGTGCGCGATCGCGTGCGTGCATTGGCCGAGGAGACGGGAGCCGGCACAGTGGTGTCCGGTGCAGTCTACTTGGTTGGCGATGACAGCATAGAAGTACAGGTAAGCGTGACGGACGCGGCACGAGGCGCGCTGCTAGGCACGATCGAGCCGGTGCTAGATGCGCGGGGCTCGGTAAGCGAAATCATCACGGAAGTGCAGGAACGTGTGATGGCGTTTCTGGCAATCAAATTCGATGAAGGTGCCGGGTTCTTGACGGATGTAAGTGGAGCGTTGCCGTCATTCGAGGCGTTTCAACTCGGGAACGAAGGGCGTAGGCTCTATCATCAAGGGCAACGTGAGGAGTCGATCGAGTACTTTCGCCGAGCTTCTCAACTAGATCCGGAATGGTCGCAGCCGTTGAATACTATGGCCATTTCTCTCATGAATCTCGGGCGACCGGCTGAGGCAGATTCGATCCTGACAGTACTCGAGG
>CAYTDU010000812.1:0-2916 GCA_964436395.1 uncultured Gemmatimonadaceae bacterium
ACATTCTGACGACGCTCGCGTTCATATCGTTGGTGAACCTCGAGGTCTCACTCGTTGTGGTGGCTGGACTGCTGACAATCATTGGTTACTCGCTCAACGATACGATCGTGACCTTCGACCGTGTGAGAGAGAATCTCAAGAAGTACAAGCGCAAGAGCATATATGAGATTCTCAACCGGAGTATCAACGAGACGCTACCTCGTACGGTGCTCACGTCCGGGACCACCCTGGCAGCCACGCTGGCACTGTTGTTCTTGGCGGGGCAATCAATCAGTGGGTTTGCGGCAGTCATGACTTTCGGGGTGCTCACCGGTACTTTCTCGTCGATCTTCATCGCGTCACCTATCTTGCTCGCTATCGAGCGGCGCTGGCCCGGTGAGGACGTACGTGGCGCGAAGACGATTTCTCAAGCCGGCGCCACGGTCGTGCGATAACGCTGACCCCGGCACCTCAGTGCTGGTTGATACACACTGCCATCTAGGCGACACGCGCTTCGACTCTGACCGTTCAGTAGTCGTGGAGCGCGCGTATGCGTCCGGGGTAGGGCACTCGATAGTCATCGCCGATTCCGCACCTGCAACCGAGCAGGCCATCGGCATAGCTAAGGCGCACAGTCTGTCTGCTACAGCCGGCGTGCATCCTCACCAGGCATCTACCTGGAATCCCGACATAGCAGTATTGATTGAGCGATCGCTGGGGGATCCGGTGGTTGTCGCCGTTGGCGAAGCCGGTCTCGACTACCACTACGACCTCTCCCCACGTAACATCCAAAGGGCTGTGTTCGAAACGCATCTGGTGCTCGCGGCGCGCCTCGAATTGCCGATAGTCGTGCATTCGAGGAGCTCCGACGACGATATGATCGCTATGATCCGCGACACGGATGCGACGATCGTACTCCATTCCTTCAGCTCCGGTCCCGAACTCCTCGCCGCAGCACTCGAGCGAGACGCCTATGTCTCATTCAGCGGAATGGTAACGTTCAACTCATGGAAGGATGTGGATGCGACACGGGCAGTGCCGGCGAACCGGATTTTGGTAGAGACCGATTCACCTTACCTCGCGCCAGTACCGCATCGTGGCAAGCGGAACGAGCCGGCGTTCGTGGTACATGTGGCTGAGAAGGTAGCGGAAATACGAGGCGTCAGTTTCGAACAGATCGCACGCGAGACGACGGAGAATGCGATACGTTGTTTTGGGAAAAGGGTAGATCCCGGGGCGGTGCAGCCGTCAGATGGCAGAGTCTGATCCCCTGCATTGTCGCCGCGGCTGTTCTATCAGGGCCAAGCCGCAAATGCGGCATTTGCGGCTTGAGAGGCATTGATGTAAGGTGGGTATCTAGAGATCACTGAGCACACAGGAGCCATGAAACATGGATATCGTCTCTACAGATAGAGCACCGAAAGCGATCGGACCCTACAGTCAGGCGACTGTCGTCGGTGACATGGTGTTCACGGCAGGGCAGATCGCGCTCGATCCTGCCACAATGAAGTTGATCGATGGCGATGTTGCGGTGCAGACTGCAAGGGTGTTTGAGAATCTGGAGGCTGTACTGACGGCGGCTGGGTCGAGTCTCGCCAACGTAGTGAAGACAACCGTCTTCCTCGCCGACATGGCCGATTTTCCGGCAATGAACGAGGTGTACGCAAAACATTTCGGCGACCACAAACCAGCACGTTCTACAGTACAGGTCGCATGCCTGCCAATGAACGTGAGCGTCGAGATTGAAGCCATCGCGACCAAGGCTTGATTTGAATTCAAGGGGGCGGATCGGGTCTGGTGGCCCGTGCGGTCTTCAAAACCGTTGGGAGACGCCTTCGGCGGCTCTGGTGGGTTCGATTCCCACACGCTCCCGCCATTTCCGACGACTCTGATGTCGTGCCGGCCATCAAGCGGTTGGTAACTCGATGAATTCGGTGTCGACTTCCTCAGTGTCTGAGAGAAATCCTTACTCGGGCGAGAAACGCGCTCTCGTACTGCTAAACCCCGAAGCGGGCCAGGGCCGCGCGAGAAAAATAGCCGGTACACTGCCGAGGACAGCAGAAGACCTCGGGTGGCAGGTCGAGCAACGCCAGACGCGGGAGAGTGGTCACGAGGTAGAGATCGCAGCCGAGGCGGCTGAGGCCGGATGGCCGGTAGTGATCGCCGTCGGGGGAGACGGGACGGTGCACGGCGCGGTCAACGGGCTGCTGTCGAGTGGTGCAACCGAGACAGTGTTAGCCCACGTACCGGTGGGAACGGGAAACGACCTCGCAAACACCGTCGGATTGAACAAGAGATCTTCCCCCGAGCAGAACCTGCGCAGGATTCTGGGAGGGGAAATCCGTCAGTTCGATGTAGGGCGTGCCCTCGGTGAGTATTTCGCGAACAGCACTGGCCTCGGTTTTGCCGCTGAAACAGCCAAAAACTTGGTGAAATACAAGAAACTCGGCGGGTTCACGTCTTACGTCGTTGCCGTCTATCAGACTTTCTTTTCATACAAAGCTCCCGAGTTGAGCGTTCGGGCAGCGGGATACTCAGAGCAAGGGCGGATCTTGATGGTCGAGGCCATGTTGGGTAAAACGACCGGCGGTGGGTTCACGCTTAGCCCATCTGCGGATCCGTGCGACGGTAAACTGGATATCTGTCTGATTCGGGAAGTTAGTACACTCACATTTCTTCGCTACGTTCCCAAAGTGATCCGCGGCACTCACGTTGGACTGCCACCTGTACAGGTTTTCAAGGCGAACAGGGTGGAAGTACAATGCATCGCGGGGCCGCCAATCGTACACCTCGATGGAGAACTCCGGCACGCTGACAGCGACACTCTCGTTGTTGAGATTCGTCCCGGCATGCTTCCAATGCTATGCGCCGTCTGAAGACGCTCGTACTGATCGCTACTCTCGTTGGACAGGCCACATTGACGGCTCAGGTGATTCC
>CAYTDU010000813.1:0-2914 GCA_964436395.1 uncultured Gemmatimonadaceae bacterium
GTTGACCTGGAAGTTGACAGTCACTTCGCCAGCCTCGCGCAGCACTTCCGCCGCCTCGGCGTTCATCGTAGCAAAGGGAATGTCGGATTGGGCAATCCGCACGCGATAGTTTTTCCAGTCGGTATTGTGCATCAACACGGCGACGGCCCCGGCTTCGGTAGCACGGCTGATGACGTCAGCGGGCTCTTCCTCGCTGCGGGTGACCAGGGCAATTTGCCCGCTGACCTCGGTGGGAAATGCACCGGCCTCACCGTTGCCGCAGTAGACCACCTGTGCAGAGATACCGCCTTCAGGGGTCAGCAACGGGTAGTCCTCTGGTGAGACCTCATCCAAGCTGCCAGCCCTGATGTTGAGTCGCTGAGGCTGAGCGGCTTCAACGGTCAGGTAGGCATGTACTGTCGGTCGAGGAAACCGCTGTATCTCGACCTGGTACCCGTAGCGTCCCAGCTCGGCGGCGATGTATTCGGCCGCGGCTAGCTCCTCGGGAGTGGACACCACACGCGGACCGATCTGTTCGCTCAGATAAGCCATGTGAGCCATGGCGCCTTCGATGTCGAGTTGACCCACGAGATCCAGATCGCATGCTGGAGGGGGAGCCTGGCAGGACCCCACCACGATCGCAAGCACCGCCGCGAATGCGGAGGTATAAAGACGCCGTATGATGCGCATAGCAACTCCTCTTTCAAATACAGCAGAGAACAAATATCGCCGCCCTGGTTTGTGCTCTTCGATCGTCAGAACCCGGGCGTACCGCGGCAATTGAGTTTGAACAAGCTGTTGAGCAAGCTAGTGGACGGTCGGCGAGGCATCCAGGCCTCTATAATTCGCATGTGCTCGGTGTACTCTAGCGGTTGCGTGAACCTGATCGCATGTTTGCGCCACGAAGTCCCGTACGCTAGTCGTGCACAAATTCACTGTGTGAGGGATCGCGATGAGAGAGAACAGAGAATCGACAAGGAAGTTCAGGGAGCAACGAAACATGTCCAGGATGGTCCTTTCAACAATCGGCGCTCTCCTTCTTGGGGGGAACCCGACACTCGCTCAAACAGACCACGCTGGTGCAAATCAACCACTTTCAATCGACGCCCTGCTTCAGATCGGATCGGTTGTCGGAGGTGGATTCTCGCCGCAATGGTCCCCGGATGGCAGTCGGATTCTGTTCTCGTCGAGCTTTAACAGTGAAGGCCTCGTGACCGTCGGCATCAACGGCGGCTTTCCGACACGAATGCCGATCGACCTCGGCGGTACCGGGCATTTCCTCTCCTCCAACGATCCAAGGTGGTCACCCGACGGGAAATGGATTTCCTACATCTCCACCAAGAGTGGACCGCCGGAACTCTGGCTTTGGTCGGTGGAAGATGGGCATGTGGTACAGCTCACCGATCTGGGTGGCAGAATAAACTCCCTCAACTGGTCACCCGACAGCAGATGGATCGCTTTCGCAAACGACCGATACGGCGGTTTTGACATATGGAAGGTTGCCGTTCCAGATGGCGAAGTGGTTAGGCTCACCGATGATGTGCGTTACGATGTCTATCCATCTTGGACGCCGGACTCGAGGAACATCGTATACGATAGGTTGGACGATCGCTGGGTCGATCACGAGGTGTTGGAGATCTCGGCGGACGGTGGAAACCCGCGTCTCATAGTCGAGGAAACCGACTTCTTCGACTACGGATCGGGCCGGACCTTCGGCTACCCAATGGTATCACCGGATGGGAACACGGTTCTGTTTCGCTCGCACCGTAGCGGCTGGATCAACTACTGGACAGTTCCCATAGGCGGTGGAGCGCCAAGACCAATAGCTCCGGAAGATGCCGACCAGACTTATGCCAGCTGGTCGCCTGACGGTGAGCAGGTCGTGTATGTCTCAAATCATGACGGCACCCAGGATCTGCGAGTGGTGTCGGCGGCGGGAGGTGAACCTCGAATATTGGTAGCGCCCGACATGGGCGTCTGTTCGAACCCGGAGTGGTCTCCCGACGGTCAAAATATCAGCTACCTCTTCGGAAACCCGGTCAAACCGAACGATTTGTTCGTCGTTTCGTTGCACGATGGACAGACCACACAACTCACAAGTTCAACGTTTGCCGGCAATCTTGGAGAAGCCTTGATTGCTCCCGAGAAAATCACCTATCCCAGCGAAGACGGGCTCACGATTTCTGCATATCTATACAAGCCGGCCAACATTCAACCAGGCGATCGGTTCCCGGGAATATTGTGGATACATGGTGGGCCGACGTCACAGTTCCGGGACACATTCCAGCAGCATGTTCAGTTCTTCGCGCAACGCGGATACGTGTTGCTGCTGCCGAATATCCGGGGGAGCTCTGGATACGGCAAAGATTTCGAAAAGATGAACAACAGGTGCTGGGGGGAATGCGATCTCAAGGACGCTTTGGCAGGCGTGGAGTACTTGAAAACTCTCCCGTACACAGACCCCGACAACATGGGCGTCACTGGCACCAGCTACGGTGGGGATTTTACCATGGCCGGCCTTGGACGTGTGCCGCCGGGAACATTTCAAGCAGCCATTGCTCATTCAGGTGAAGGGGATTGGGTGAGGGCGTATTTTGAGGACGAGATGCGCCATGTGAAGCTATGGGACTATGAATTCGGCCCCTTCGAGGAGAACGAGGAGTTGTACAGAAGACTCTCTCCTGTGACCGGCATACCCAACGTTACCACGCCAACTTTCGTCATTCACGGAGAGGGGCTATACCCATCGTCTGAGTTGGCAAGGCTCTTTGCGACGGAACTGGAACGACACTACAAGGTGTTCTGGCACAAGGCCTACAGCCCCGAGACGTTCTACGTGCGCAGCAGGGCAAACAGGCGCCAGATGCTGCTCGATATGCTGGACTTTTTCGATCGGTTTTTGAAAGGGAAGGGTGGACACTAGCCGCTGCACTTC
>CAYTDU010000814.1:0-2913 GCA_964436395.1 uncultured Gemmatimonadaceae bacterium
ATCACGGTGGAGCTTCCCTTTATCCGGCCAAAAGGAGCCCGTCGAATTGCGCGTGCTCGAACAACTCGCCCGGCTGAGGCTACTCCACGGCAGTTACGTCATGGGATTCCGGCTAGGCGGACTTGGCCCTAACAACTACAAACCACACACTTCGGGACGGAAATGGCGTCCACTGGCAATTTCGACAGGAGCGAGCAGGTTATTCTCCGTCGACAGCTCGGTAATAGCACGTACCCATCAACCACGTGGAACTCACCAAGTTCTCAAGAGTCAGTTCCTCAATATGTTTCAGGACTTCGTTCCGATGCATGCCGAGCCCGTTGACGATGTCGTCTATTGTGCACGGGCGCCTTCGTAGCATGCTTAGAATCTCTTCCCGACCCGCGGTGAATTCCGCCAGCCCGTGGACTTTGCGATAATCAGCGATCACTTCGGCAGGTGGATTGAACATCACGGCCAACTCAGCCAGACGTGCACGGGATACGCCAACAGCGAAACTTTCGGCCGGTGGGCGTGTCACAGTGTTGAGTTGAACGCGATCCGGGCTGACAAGCTCAACACATCGGATCAGTTTGGCTAACGCGGCATCGGTCATCGTGTGACCTGTGAGGAGGAATACCTCCAGCCAGTACGGTCGTGGAAATCTGCGACGAAACTCAACTAATCCACTCAGCATCGCGTCGAAGGAGATGCCTTCGTGCGGACGGTTCACGGCGAGGAACGTAGCCTCGTCGCCCGCGTCAAGTGACGGGATGATGAGGTCGGCGTTGACCAACTGAGTGCGAACCTCTTCCTGCCACAAGAGCGACCCGTTCGTGAGCACCGCCACCGGTATATCGGTCATCTCCTTGATCCGGTCGATGAGTTCGCCAACCCGGCCGAAAAGCGTCGGCTCGCCGGAACCGCTGAGCGTAATGTAGTCGGGTTTGCTGTGAAGTTTGCTCTTGAGTTCCACAAGAACAGCCTCAAGGGGCACCCATTCCTTTCGCTCGATAGTCTTACATGTTGTTCGGCCAAGCTGGCAGTAGATGCAGTCGTAAGTGCACGTCTTCTGAGGGACCAAGTCGATCCCGAGCGATCGGCCTAGCCGGCGCGAGGGCACCGGTCCGAATACGTAACTGTTCATGGAAATACCTGTTGTCCCGAATTGCGGGCTTCGTCTATTCACGTTAGTCCTGATGAACACACTTCACTGCTGCCGGCTTTTCGACGTAATTCAACACGAGGCCCGTGGGCTATTCAGTGGACACCTTGAGCGCCAGAGTGAGGCGACCAAGTGCTCCGGAGACTTCGGACCAGACCTGCTTGATGTCCACCGAACCGCCTCGCTCGGTGTATTCAACGAGCGCCCGCTTGTCGATTTGCGCCTCCGTTACCGCCGGGTCGTAGCGGATGTTGCCAGCCAACTCCACGCCACGTTGCCGGGCACGGGTCTCGATCTCTCGGGATAGTTCGACATTCAGATCCCACTTGTTGATGCACACGAGGGTCTTGACGCCGAAATGTCTCGTGAGGTCTGTCACTCGCTCCAGGTCGTGCAAGCCGCTGAGCGTAGGTTCGGTGACGACCAAAATCAAGTCCGCACCGGTGATCGATGCGATCACAGGACATCCGATTCCCGGTGCCCCATCGATGAGCACCAAGTCCAGCTTTCGCTGTTCGGCGAGTTTCCTTGCTTTTGTGCGAACGAGACTGACGAGTTTGCCCGAATTCTCTTCGGCGATACCCAGTCTGGCATGGACCATGGGGCCGCAACGGGTATCGGACACGAACCACTCACCGTTTACGACCGGCGCGAACTCAATGGCTCCAGCCTCGCAGAAATGCGCACACACGCCGCAACCTTCACAGGCAATTGGATCCACGCGGAAAGTCGTGTTGTTTCCACCATTGGTGGACGCGTTGTGGGAAATCGCGTCGAAACGGCAGAGTTCTTCACATGTTCCGCACCCAACGCAGTCCGCCACGGTGATTCTTGCCCGGGATCCGCCCGAGAACTCGCCGCGCCGCCGAATTGTCGGCTCCAGCAGCAGGTGCAGGTCGGCTGCGTCGACATCACAGTCCGCTAACACGGCGTTCTTGGTCAGGGCGGCAAACGAAGCGACAACCGACGTCTTGCCCGTCCCGCCCTTGCCGCTAATGACTACCAGTTCCTTCATCTTGCTTCCGTTGTGCATTCTGCGATAGCAGTGCCCAGAAGACCGCCAAACATCGATTCGTATTTCGGTAGGGCTTCACAAGCCATCACACCTCGTGAATACGCCTCTGCGAGTTTTTGGTCGTTCGGGATCTCCTGTAAGACTCGAATGCTCCTGGCACTGCAGTATGAGTGGATTTCCGCGCCGTCCAGGCCGGCGCGGTTAATGACCACGCCGAGCGGCAGGGTCAATGCCTTGACCATCTCGACGGCGAGTTTCAAATCGTGGAAGCCGAACGGTGTGGGATCCGTCACGAGGATGACGAGATCCGCACCTCGGACGGCCTCGATGATCGGACACGAGGTCCCCGGCGGGGCGTCGACGATCGTGAGGTCCGTTTCGCAGGCCGCGGACTTCACCGCTTTGATCATGGGAACCGTCCTCGCTTCCCCGACATTGAGCACACCTTGGGCAAACTCAATGGGGCCGGCCTGGCCGGTTTCGAGGACCCCGATCGGACGGGGGACTTCCGTGACGGCATCGGCCGGACAGACGAGCGCACATCCTCCGCAACCATGGCATAGCTCGGGATACACCAGAACTGTGTTACCGAGGCAAGCGATTGCGTTGTATTGACACATTTCGCCGCACTTGCCGCACAGAGTGCATGTCTCTGTATCGATCTGTGGGATTCGTTCTCTGACATGCGTATGGCACGTTATCTCCGGCTTCAGGAAGATGTGGCCGTTGGGTTCTTCCACGTCACAGTCGAGAT
>CAYTDU010000815.1:0-2911 GCA_964436395.1 uncultured Gemmatimonadaceae bacterium
AGCACGAGGCACGGGCCCTTCAACGTATTGATCTTCTTCGACTCCGCCAGCTCGAGAACAGAGCGGAGTCTGGCAGCCTCGGCCTTGGCAACTCGACGTCCTAGTTTCGTGATGCCGTAATAACGGCGTCTAGACTCGGGTGTGTCAGGCGGCACTGCACCTTCTCTCTCCTCGATGAGTCCGTCTGCCGCCATCCGGGTAAGCCGTCTGTATAAGGAGCCGATTTCGAGCTTGACCCCGGTCTTCGCGGCTTCCACGGCTTTGCTCAACCCATAGGCATGGGCGTCGCGCTCAGAGAGTACGAGCAACAACTGGAAATCCGCGGGAGCGAGCGGGAGAAAGACTGTTGGATCGGTAGTAGACTGAGCTTTGGACAAGGGCATCCCCGGTGAAAATTAGCTGTTGGGTGCAGATACTCAATATGTAACATTGTTAGTATCTGTACGGTACTGATGATTCTGTAATATGTCAAGGACGGGTCGCGACCGGTGGTGATGTGGATGTCTGAGTCCCGAGACGTCATGTCCACGCAAATTGTACCTTTCATGGTGGGCCGCCCTGATCAATGCCCGACTTGAGGGTGGGGAGTATGGGCTTAAGATGTTTTTCGAAGGGCATGCCGTGTAATGACGCGGGACGAAATTGATCGCCGGAAATTAGACCACGGCTTCGGCCAAGACGTTAAACGTGTTGGCGAGTCACGCACGTTCATTGTGATCGCGCTGACGGCGACAATGATGGTCGTGGAGATCGTTGCCGGACGTTTGTTCGGGTCGATGGCACTGCTGGCAGATGGGCTGCATATGGCATCGCATGCCGCGGCTCTCAGTATCAACGCGGGCGCGTACGTGTATGCGCGAAGGCACGCGTACGACCGCAGCTTCAGTTTCGGTACCGGGAAGGTCAATTCGCTCGGTGGATTCACTGGAGCGGTCCTGCTCGGCATCTTCGCCCTAGTGATGGTGTGGGAGAGCATGGGCAGGTTCATGGATCCCGTTGCCATAGCGTTCAATGAAGCGATATCTGTCGCCGTCATCGGGCTGCTGGTGAATGGTGCTTCGGTACTCATACTCGGGCGCGGCCATGGAAATCACCACCATGATGATTTAGGGGGAACCGGACACTCCGGTACTGCTCGCGCTCACCACGCCGATCACAATCTTCGGGCGGCATACCTACATGTGCTGGCGGACGCGTTCACTTCTCTCCTTGCGATATTCGCCCTACTGGTCGCCAAATGGTATGGCGCCGTGTGGATGGACCCCGCAATGGGCGTCGTGGGCGCCGTGTTGGTCGGCAGATGGTCGTTGGGATTGATCAGGACGACTACACTGGTGCTATTGGACCGCGAGGCACCGGCGGAGATACGGGACAGTGTAATACGCTGCGTCGAAGAGGACGGAGATGCTCGAGTTGTAGACCTGCACGTATGGGCGATCGCTCCTGGGAAGTTCGCGGCGATCGTATCACTGGTGGCGAGACAGCCGCACTCGCCGACCGCTTACAAGGCGCTAATCTCCGCGTCTTCTAGGCTGGCGCATGTTACTGTCGAGGTCAATCAGCGCGCTTACCTCGACGACGGCAAGAAGCGAGAGGCGCCCCCTGCGGGTCAGGCGAGTTCGAGTTGATACAGGAGGCGGTTCTGCACGGAGTAAAGCAGCGGAGCCACGAGAACACTGGGGTAACGTTTGCTGAGGCGTTTAACCTCTGAGCGCACGAAATTCTCCAAGTTTTTTATGTCAGCGTTTGGTGCACACTCGTCGAAGTGACTTGTAGCTGTGCTCGCTTCCCACCCCCCGTGCTCGACTAGGCCGGCGACAATCGAGTCTTTGCGGGATGACACGCCGCACATCGCACACTGATCGTGTCCGATCACACAGATTGTCTTCACACCATTCGCTACCGCCGCCGATATGTGGAACTCGAGTCCGTGAGTATTGGCGCCGCCCGCCCGGATTATGAATGCGAAGTCCTTGGGCAACCTGAACGCCACCCGGTAGTCCATGCATGTTCCGATGAGCAACTCCGGTTTCGGATGGTCCCGGAAATCCGCACCGAGATTGTGATATGCCAAGAGATCTTCTACCGGGGTTCCTCTGTATGGATGCAGTATGTCGGCTGGGGTCTTAACCAACACGGCATTCGCCGGGATTTCATTCGCAGCAGAGTTTGGGGCGTTAGGAGTCTTGGGCAAAGGTGGACCTCACATTCAGTGCAATAACACCGGCATTCCCATTGCCGGCCAAATGAACCACACGAAGACTGTCAGAACCACGATCAACAGGATACTTGCGGGTATGCCCGCCTTGAAGAACTCACCGGTCGTGAATTGCTTGCTGCCATAAGCAATCGCATTGGGTGCCGCCCCCACCAACAGGAGGAACGGCATTCCGGCGGTCACCAGCGATGCAAAGAGAATGACCTCCGGCGCGACGCCCACATAGGGTGATACCACCAGCGCCACTGGCATCGATATCGCGATCGCCGCGACGTTCATGATCACATTGGTCATCACCAGCACGAATACGGCCATGCCCATCACGAACACCAGCCAGTGGCTTTCATTGAACAGGCCGAGCCAATGGACTGCCATCCATTCGGCTGCGCCCGTCTGCCACAGGCAGAATCCGATGCTCATGGCGCCACCAAACAGAAGTACGATGTTCCACGAGGTGCCCTCGAGATCTTCGAGGTCGACGATCTTGAAAAGAAAGAACAGCACGGCCGCGAGCATTATGAAAGCGCTCTTGTCGATCGCCTGCAGAGCCGGTACGAACGAACGAAGACTCAATATCGCTATCGTGCCTCCAACGAAAAGCAGCGATAGAATTTCGTTACGCGATATCGGTCCGAGGCTCGCGTAGAGCTTGTCTACTCGATCTCGCAGGCCCGGTATGGTCTTTTTCTCCGG
>CAYTDU010000816.1:0-2907 GCA_964436395.1 uncultured Gemmatimonadaceae bacterium
GCCTTTCCATGGCCAGGGACGGAATTGAACCGCCGACACGAGGATTTTCAGTCCCACTACCTACCAAAACAGACTGCACACCGTGCACAAACTGCACAGGCGGTCAGTCGTAGAAACACATACACTACAACACCTTACAGTAAAATTGGCCTTGCGGTCAAAATTCTCGCTTGTGCATCCCGTGCACTCTATTCTCTTCCTGAAGGGGACAGAAAGGGGACAGTCGGGGGACAGCCAGAAGCGGCGCTAGCAACCACAGGTGTGACTACGAGCGGGGGTTGGATCGAACACTGGATGCGTCGGCGTTACCTCACCCAGAATAGACGCTCGAGTGAAGGCAGTTCTGGAGAAACCTCAAAGTCCACACGGAACGTGTACTCACCCGACTCCGGCAAGTACTCGCCGGTCCCGGCCGGCACCTGCCAGAGCATGATCAGCGAATCTCGTCCGGCAATCGGCCACGCCATAGGCACGGTGAGACAGCCGTAATCCGTTCCTTTGAAGACATTGCTGCCATCTTGTCGTTTGTCGTCCTTGTAGACACCAACCATGGCCGCACAAGAGTTCGCGGCCACGGGAACCACCGTGTCAGCGGCCGTATTCACTATGGACAAACGTGCCTCGAACTCCTCTCCCGCCAGGACCGTGTCTGGGGCGATCGTGAGGAGGAGTTGCAGCCCGTGCACATCGCCTGCACCAGGCCCGGCCACGTCGCTGCAGCCAACGAGAAACCCGACGATCAACGACACCCAAAGAAGAGATCTTTGCACACTCTCTGATACCCTACGTGGGTTGGTAAGGTCCCAGCGGAGCCGGGGAAACGCACGTAAACGAACAAACCCAGGAACAGCCGCGTTTGTCACCGCTATTGACACCACGAAACGGAGCTGACTACTGCCTGTTCAGAGGTCCAGATGCATGTGCAGGTAGAATCTCACCGGGCAGTTGCAGACTCGGGCCTGGCCGTGCGGAATCTGATAACCACAGGATGAGCCTGCGTCCTCGAGGCACGTCAGGTTCTTACCTGATCCGAATACGTCCGCAACCTGGCCAAGGTTGTCGAATCCCGACTTGGCGCATTCGTATCCCTTCCCACACTCAATGTGTTCCATCATCTCTGCGAGCAGCTGCGCGTCTCGGTCTTCGAGTTTGTGCGCCATGGTCTATTGCTCCAACCGCGATGCAAACGGGTTAGTTTAACGCTATCTGATGCCAGGTCTTGATAATGACCAGCATCAACACATCGATGCAAATCTCAAGCCCTCATTCCAACGGAAAGACGCGATGGCGCGACCAGACCTTGCCGCAATTGAAGCGCAGCTAAGTGACGCGATCCCAGATGGACATGACGCCCTCGAAGCGCTACACGTGCTGCTGCAGCGGTATGAATGGTACGAAACAGGCCTTAGGCTCATCGCCGACGACCGAACGCCTGAAGATCGCCTTAGGCGTATCGCAACTGCCGTGCTCGAGGGATACAACCCAACTCCCTAACAACCGAAAAATCCAGAGGTTCAGGTAGAGGGTGAGCAGCGAAAGGGCCGCCGAAGCGGCCCCGAGGAGGCTTGGACTGCCTGGTGCACACCAATCCCGAGCAATCCACACTGTTAGATGGTCCACGCACCTGAAACGTTGCAGAAGACATCTGGAGAGCCGCGTGGCGTGCAGGCTCGGGCACACGCGTGGTCCCGCTCGCCCCTCCAGCGAAATCCTTGCCTAGCGACAAGGTTGCCCGCACACCACCACATACAAGACGCGTGAGCAGTGCCCAGAGTTGCAGCTCGGTTTTGATGACAGAGGGCCGCCGAAGCGGCCCATTTATCAAGAGCACGAACCGGCCCAGAGGTTTCCGGTTCCCGTGCATCCAAACTATCGGCGGGTTCGCCTCAATCTTGAATGTCGCTCCAAACCTCGAGCCTGGGGCGGTGCGGCGGAATCCGCGTTAGTCTACCATTGACGGCCTCGACATTTTCGGAAGGTTTCATGACGTTGAGGTCAGCAAGGAAGAGGTCTCGGTGTAGTGTGAACGGCCATTTGTGACCCGGCCGAAACAGGAGGTAATCACCTGGGATCGCACCAACAGCCTCAATGGGCTGCAGTACTCGATAGACCTGGTTACCCATCGCTCAGGCCTCCATGAGCTCGTCTATCTCACGATCGCCGGCCACCGCCTCCTTGACGGTTGGCTGCGCCACGTCCTCACCACGCACGCACTCGCGCATGATCTCGTACGCACGAACGTGCCCGCCCACCAGGCGCTTCGCTGTAACGTATGCCTCCCATATAGCCATGTTGGCCATCAGTTCCTCGCTCGAGTGCAGCATCTGCAATGCCGCCTCCTCGACGATGTCGTCGTGTTCCGGGCTACCCCAGGCCTGGCCAGCTTCTACTACCTCCCGGATCACGTGACGCGCCACACACGTGGAACGGCGAAACGTCCCTACGTAGTCTTCGGCACAGTCAGGGCATGAGTGATCCCTGCCCCATTCGCGAAGCAGTTCCTCTGCTTCCGCGGCCGTCTTGGGCATCTTCAGATCCGGAATGGCTCAGGCCTCCTTCGCGCGCACGAGCAGACCGCCGCAGTCTTCCACGTAGTACTCGTCCGGCTCCCCTACCTCCACCATTCCCTCGCAGTGAGGGACAACAAGCCCGGCACGGCCGGCTCGAGCTGAGATCTCCTGGAGATCGCGTCGAAATAGTGCCACGGTGCTGATCGCGACGTCGTTAAACGCACGGCCACAGCTACTGTCGTCGCCGACGTAGTCATCCATGACAGCCCCGAATGACACAGTCCGGTTGAGCAGCTCCGCCAGGAGCTGTCGGGCATAGTCGAGTTGGGTGATTCTCCCGTTTGCCAGCTGACGGTCTTTGGTGTGGTAGTCGTTTCCGAACACTGGACGCCTCCTG
>CAYTDU010000817.1:0-2903 GCA_964436395.1 uncultured Gemmatimonadaceae bacterium
GCCTATTGTTGCTGACGACCCCGTTATTGGTAATGTCCAGCGTGCCATTGCCATAGTAGCCGACGTAAAGGTTGTCCGAATTGGTCCAGGTTGAGCCGGCGCCACTGACCGTCGCCACACCCGTGAAACCGGATTGGCCGCCTAGGTAGCCATAGGTCGATGGCACGGCCACCCCATCCGAAATGTGCATTGAACCGGCGCCGCCATAGCCGGCTCCCATTGAACCCGAACCATCTACATCGAGGTTCACGGTAATATTCTGTCCAGGGCCATTGAGTGCCAAGGTCTGCGTCAGACCGTGCGTGGCATCGAATACCAGGTCCACATCACTGACCAAACCATTGGTATTGATCGTGCCCGTGCCGCTTAGATCAGTCACAGCACCTAGGAACCCACCGGTCGTAAGTGTGCCGTTATCGAAGTTGATCACACCGGCGGACCCAGAGTACCGTGCCACGCAGGTATCATCGCCGACCTCCACCAGACCCCCGTCAGCGATATTCAGAGTGCCGTTGCCACCAGAGTTGCCGACGGAGAGCGACCCATTGTTTGTCCATGTCGAGCCGGCGCCCTCCACTGTGACCGTGCCCGTCGAGGCGGATTCGTAGCCGATGTAGCCGTCGTCATTGCTGACCGCACCACCGCCGGTGATACTCAACGTGCCACTACCCTCACCGCCGACGTGTAGGTAGCGGTCGTTCGCCCACGTTGATCCGGCGCCCGCCACCGTGACCTCGCCTGTCGAACCGGATTCGTCACCGATCACGCCTATATCAGCGTTGACCACGCCACCGCCAGAGATCGTGAGAGTGCCACTGAATCTATCGCCTACATAGAGCGACCCGCTGTTTGTCCACATCGAACCGGATCCGCCAACAGTCACCGCGCCGGTGGAACCGGACTGGTCGCCGATGTAGCCATATGTATTGCTGACGGCCCCGCCATTGGTAATGTCCAGCGTGCCATTGCCATAGTAGCCGACGTAAAGGCCGCCCGAATTGGTCCAGGTTGAGCCGGCGCCGCTGACTGCCACCGCACCCGTGGAACCGGAGTAGCGGCCGATGTAGCCAGCGGAATTGCTGACGGCCCCGCCACCGGTAATGTCCAGCGTGCCATTGCCATAGTTGCCGACGTAAAGGCCGCCCGAATTGGTCCAGGTCGAGCCGTCCCCATCGACGGTGACGGTAGCCGTCGAGTCGGGGTAGACGCCGATCTTGCCATAATCGCTACCGACAGATCCACCGTTGATGATTGCGAGCGTCCCGTTATCTAAAACGTGCAGGTCGTCACTGCTTGTCCAAGTGGAATTAGTTCCCTCGACGGTGACTATACTTGTAAAACCGGTCGATCCACCGATCACACTTGCGGCGTTGGTCACAGTTGCACCGTCATTGATATTCAGTTCAGCCTGCCCACCATAACCGATTCTGAGGTCGCCACTGTTGTTCCAAGCCGTTCCGTCGCCTGAAACGGTCACCGTGCCCATCGAGCCGGATTTGTAGGCGACGTAACCGTTCATGGATTCGACCGTGACTCCCTCTTGAATCGTCAAAGACCCGTTACCTGCATATCCTGCACCCAAGTCACCTGAACTGTTTTGGTCGAGATGGATGGTGATGTTTTGACTCGGACCGTTGAGCGGAATTGTCTGCTGCAAAGGATGCGTAGTGTCGAAAATCAGATCGATATCCGTGACCAAGCCGTTGGTGTTTATCGTGCCGGTACCTGTCAGGTGGCTAGGATCAGTAGCTAACGAACCAGTGTTGAGCGTGCCGTTGTCAAGACTGATCGACCCCGAGGAGTCAACCTCCTTCGCAACCCATGTTGTTCCGTCGACGTCTGCCAATCCACCGTTGCTTATGCTCAGCGTGCCGCTGCCGTTCTCTCCGATGATCAGGTAACCACTGTTCGTCCAGGACGAGCCTGTCCCTGAAACCGTCACTGTGCCTGACGACCCGGAATTGTAATACCCAATGGAGCAGTCTGAGTTGGTTACGGTTGCGCCATTCGAGATATTCAGTTGCCCAACTGCATCCTCATAATAGCCAATATAGAGGGACCCATTGTTTGCCCAGGTGGAACCAGCCCCTGAAACGTCCACCACGCCCTCCGAGCCGCGATGGAGGGCAATGCAGCCATAGGAACTCTGTACAGTCGCACCATCAGTGATGTTCAACACGCCGTTACCCGCATGAACTCCGACCTCGACGCTGTTGGTATTGATCCAGGTCGAACCAGGCCCCGAAACCGTCGCGGTGCTCTGTGCAGTCTCATCACCGGTGTTGAAACCAACATAGCCACGTGAACTGTTCACGACCCCACCATCGTTGATCATCAATTCAGCGGGGCTTTGTGGCCCGTAACCGAGGTGGAGGTACCAATCACTGTTCAGTTGTGAACCGTTGCCAGACACCGTGACGGTGCCGACTGCACCCCACTCGCAGGCGACGTTGATGTCCTCGTCAACGTTTACGATTGCACCGTTGGTGATGCTAAGTTCACCGTCCGAGAAGGACTCGTGGGCTATGAATAAATCATCACCAATTGTCCACGTTGACCCGGCCCCTGATACGGATGCTGTACTCGTTGACTCAGAGTCATAGGCGATGAAGCCGTCGGAACAGTCCACCGTGCCACCGTCTGTGATCGCGAGCGAACCGTTGCCAAACCCGCCGACAAAAAGTCGGCCGCTGCCGGTCAAAGTCGAAGTCGCCCCGGAGACGGTCATTGTGCCGGTCGAACCGGTGCCGTCGCCGATCACGGCACCACTGATCAGCATTTCTCCCGACTGCACATTCAGCTCGCTGTTGTCACCACTGATGCTGCCAACCACCAGCGAATAGGTCGGTGAGTTGTCGAGATCAATGTCGAATGTGCCAGCAACGTTGAGATCGACCACCGCA
>CAYTDU010000818.1:0-2902 GCA_964436395.1 uncultured Gemmatimonadaceae bacterium
GTGAATCCGGTTTGGCCCGCGGGGAAGCGACCCTACGCATGGGGCGGCCGCTATTTCGAACAGCAGCGAGTCATTTACGGCGATTCCATCGTACCGCGCTTCATAGAACGCACATCGCGTCAGCTTATCGTATTCAATGTGTCCAGCCCTATGAAGAGCGCGGGTGGGGAGTCAGTCGGGGATGGCTGGAGGAGGCTTGAGCATCCTGCAGCAACCGCGCGGGGAGATTACAGGGTGCTCGAACGCGGCCTGCGCACAGAACCGAAGGCGCGTGTTTCTCCGGATGGCACTCGTATCTGCTTCAAGCGCCTGGACGGGAGAAATCCTGAGCAGCTCGTCGTGCGCGACCTCAACACCGGAGACGACATTGCGACTCGGCGCGTCAACTCGGTGGGGGGGGTCGCGTGGGTGGGTGACACCTTGTACGTGACTCAATTGGACTTCTCGTCTCCCTTCACTATTAGAAGTGACCTCTATAGATGGGTTTTGGGTGAACAATGGGAGAGAGTTTCGGAAGGGGGTCGCCATATCGATGTGTTCTCCACGCCGGACGGTCGGGTAGGACTAGTGAGTCTTCGACCTGGCGAGCGAACAATCGGTGCCATGCACTATCCTGACAGCTCAATCTCTGAATTCTCAGCACCCGATGGCGCTTTGGATTGGGGTCGCGTCGTAGTATCGCCGAACGGGGAATGGGTGGCGGCTGCCCGCCACGCGGACCAACAGTGGGATATCGTTATGTGGCCAATGGGCCGGCCGGAGAGTTTCTCGAAGGTCACAGACGACGTGGCGATGGATGCTGATCCTGCATGGTCCATTGACGGTGGATCGGTCTTGTTCTCATCGGAGCGGAGCGGTCTACCGCAGGTATACGCCTACGATATCACATCCAGGCGAACGCGACGACTCACCGATGAACCCACGGGTGCACGCTTTCCGGAACCGATCGGTCCAGACAGCTTGATTTTCTCGACTGTCTTAGGTGACGGCTACGCTCTGGTGCAAACGCGGGTGCAGTCGTACGACTCTGCCGCACGCAACAAATCCTTCGACTCGCTACCTACGATTCGGGTTCCAGATGTCACGGTGCGTGCAGGATCGTACTCCCCTTGGCCGGCACTGAGACCGCATTTCTGGGTTCCCGTCGGTCATGATGAAGATCGATCAGGTGCGTTCATAGGAATGATGACGATCGGTGTCGATCCGATTGGACGAACCAGCTACAGCGCGCTGGTCACCGCCGCCCCGGAAAATGGCAGGGTGGAAGGTGTGGTATACGTCTCTCACCGACGCTGGCGGTCGTGGAGCCTGGATCTCGCCGCCGCGCAGACATGGGACTATGATCCGTTCTTATACGAAGGGGCAGTGGTGCCGGCGTCTTTCAAAGAGCAAGCGGCGGAGGTGGGAGTAGTTCACCGATGGCGACGATGGCGGACCGAAGCGGCATTCAGACTGCGAGGTTTTCTAGAACGCGACGTAGTAGTCAACGAAGGGGATGGGGAGCTCCCGTTTATCCCGCTCAACCCGACGTATGCCGGCGGAGCGGTGACTGCCAGTGTCTCCTATGCATCACGTCCAAGTCTCTCTATCTCGCCCGAGAATGGAGTCGCGTTGGAGTCAATGTTGCTGCGCCGGTGGCACACCGGCGGCTCTCAATATTGGTCGTACGAAGCAAGAGGCAGGGTGTCAGGGTTTTTGGCTCTCCCGCTGCCGGGGTTTGCACACTGGGTTCTCGCCGCGAGTGTCAGCGCCGGCAAGACCGGCGGAACCGCGCCAACCACCTTCTCAGTGGGCGGGGAGTCAGGAGATCTGGTCGCGTTGGTACCAGGTGCCGTCTTGGGAAGTGGGAGGCGCAGATTCCAAATGCGTGGGTACGACGGCCGTAGCGGGTTCACGAGAGCAGTCGTGGGTGTGGTGGAACTGCGAGTGCCGGTGGCATTGGTGGCGCGAGGCGTTCCCCGGCTGCCGCTTTTCTTGGATCGTTTGTCGCTCAACATATTTGGTGAGGTCGGAAGCGGTTGGACTGAGAGGTATACGGCAGACCTGACTGCTATGAGGGACGTGGGGGGCGAGGTCGCCATCGACCTTGGGGTGGGTGCTGGAATTCCTCTGAGAATGAGGCTCGGAGGCGCTGTCGCGTTGACGGATTGGTTAGACACTGCACGGGGCTCAGGGCGGTATTATGTGGCGTTCGGGCGAGCTTTCTGATCTAGGTTGCACGCTCCGAGGTCATCCCCTATACTGCCAATGTTAGGGGAGAGCACGCATGTTCTGTTCGCGATGCGGCACTGAATACCAAGATTCTGCGAAGTTCTGTCCCTCCTGCGGACTTGATCTGGCAGCCACCACGCCACTGGCTGCGGTTGTCGACTCCTCTGAACAGACCGAGGTAGCACAGGTTCGCGCGGCGCTCAAGGATGAATATGAAATAATCGAAGAACTCGGTCGTGGCGGCATGGCGATCGTATTCAGGGCGCGGGAGAAGGAACTCGACCGAGAGGTCGCAGTCAAAGTACTTCCTTTCTCCCTGGCATTCGATGCAGAATTCGTCGAACGGTTCCAACGCGAGGCCCGAACCTCGGCTAGGCTGGAACACGCGAACATAATCCCGATCTACAGAGTAGGGAAAAAGGGTCGCGTGATCTTCTTCGTGATGAAGTTCTTGCGAGGTGACGCCCTCTCCGAGAAGCTTCGCAAGACTGGCAAGCTTCCCCCAAACGAAATCCGCAAGATTCTCATTCAGACGGCAAGTGCGCTTGGATACGCGCACAAGAACGAAATAGTCCATCGAGACATCAAGCCCGACAATATCATGTTCGACGAGTCAGGGAATGCGATACTCACAGACTTCGGGATCGCCAAGGCTGCGTCCAAGGCCTCTCACACCCGCGCCGGCGCGCTC
>CAYTDU010000819.1:0-2896 GCA_964436395.1 uncultured Gemmatimonadaceae bacterium
GGGGGTGATGGGTGGCGGGGTCAAACACATCTCTTGCCCCATCCGCAAGCAAATTGCACCCCACCACCGCAAGCACGACCATCACACCTGGAATCGTCGCCAACCAGGGTGCGTTCACCAAAGCTTCTCTGCCTCCGGCGATCATGTTGCCCCAAGATGGTGCCGGTGGCGGGATCCCCAGGCCAAGGAACGATAATCCTGCCTCGAGCATGATTGCGTTTCCGACACCCAGTGCGGCAGCAACGAATAGTGGTGTGAGAGAATTCGGCAGCAGGTGCCGTAGAAAGAGCCTCCAGTGCCCAACACCTGCAGCGCGTGCTGCCGAAATGAAGGCTCGTTCCTTCAATCCCAATACTTCCGCCCTGACGAGTCGGGCGATTCCCATCCAGCCGGTCAGTCCCAGAACCAGCACAACGAGTAGGAAGCTCGACTCCCAGATCGATACAAGCGCGAGCAGCAAAACGAGCCGTGGGAGTGCCAATGCGGCATCCGTGAGCGCCATCAACGCGCGTTCAACGGCCCCGCCAACATAAGCTGCGATTCCGCCAATCGCTGTTCCCAAGGTGACCGATACAGCAACGGCGAGCAGGCCCACAGCCAACGAGATCCTCGCGCCGTAGACAATACGGGACAGCAAGTCGCGTCCGAACCTGTCGGTTCCCAGCAGGTGAAACATGCCGCCGGGATCCGTCGCAAATGGCGGTAGCAGCCTCGTCCTTAGCACGTCGTTCTGTGCGATGGGACTCGCCGGAGCGATGAACGGAGCCGCCAAACCGACAATACACAACACGGCAACAATCAAAATTCCGACGACGGCCCGCCGGTCATTCAGCAGGTCCCAAAGGCTACGCACTCCGGGTCTCCGAAATCCTGGGGTCCGCAATGCCGTACATGATGTCTGCCAGTAGATTCCCGATCACCACCAGTGAGGCGAAGATCGCAGTCGTTGCCATCACGATCGGGTAGTCGCGCCCACCCACCGCATCTACCATGACCCTACCCATTCCGGGCCAAGCAAAGATTACCTCGACGAACACAGTTCCTGAGAACAATGCTGGCAGAGACAGGCCCAACAAGGTGATCACTGGAAGCAATGCGTTGCGGAGTACGTGCCTGAGCTCGACGGCTACGGGTGGGATGCCTTTCGCCCTGGCATTCTGCACGAAGGGTTTGAATCTCGTGTCTAACACAGCCCCCCGCACGAATCTCGCCGTTCCGGCCACTCCAATGAGTCCGAGCGTGAGTAGGGGCAAGACTAGGTGTCGGAGTCGATCTACAAAACGTTCAGCCGGCGATAGAAAATCGGCATCCAGCGAAGCCACCCCTAGCGCTGGAAATCTCAGCCACATCGGCCATCCGTGCCGAGCCGACACGTACGCGAACACCAGCACCAACATTATCGCGAGCCAGTATGCTGGCATCCCATACACCACGAGTGTGGAAACGGTCAACCCCGTGTCGACCGCAGTGCGGCTCCGGATCGCCTGGTAGGTGCCAATTAGAATGCCGCCGACGTATGTGACCAGCAGCGATGCCGCCGACAGTAGGAGAGTGTGGGGAAGTGCGGCTGCGATGATTGAAGCAACCGGCCGTTGTTGAGTAAGGCTGACTCCCCAGTTGCCGGTAGTAAATCCGCCCAACCATGACAGGTATCGAATCACGAGAGACCGGTCCAGACCGAGCGAGCGTCTGGCCATTTCCAACTCTGCTTCACCGGCTCCCGGGGCCACCCAGAGACGTGCTGGATCGCCCGGTGCAAGGTTGATCAGAATGAAAGTGACCGTTACGACGAACAGGACGATCCCAACTCCGGCCGTCAGTCGGCGTGCGATTCGTCGAAACATGAGCTACACTTGCCTAAAGGGTACTTCGCAGTCAAGGGTGTGCATGCATCGATTAGTTGTCGGTTTCTTGGTGATTCTGCTCGTATCGTGTCCCGATGCGCCATCGGTGCGTCGCGATACCACTGTAGTATACGCGTCAGGCGCGGACCTGCAGTCCATCAACCCATTGCTGACGGTGCACCCGTTGGCCAAGGCTGTTCAGAAACATGTCCTGTTCCTCACACTTGCGACATATGACAGTCTATTCAGGCCCCTTCCGCGTCTCGCCGATTGGACCTGGAACGAGTCCGCGACCGCGCTCACCTTTTCTCTCCGATCCGACGTCTATTGGCACGACGGAGTGCAGACAACTGCCTCTGACGTGGTCTGGACTCTCGGTATGGCGAAGCAGCCAACCGTAGCATATCCCCGGGCTCGCGATGTCTCAGGCATCGTTGAGATTGGCGCGCTGGATTCGCTCACGGTTATGGTAACGTTCCGGAGACCGATGCCGGCGTTTCCAGACGTGTTCACCGACCTGCCAATTCTACCTGCCCACCGCTTTGGTTCGGTCCCACCCGATTCAGTACGGAGCCACCAGTTCAACCGAACTCCGGTGGGGAACGGTCCGTTTGAATTTGTCGAATATCGACCGAACGATCGGTGGGTATTCGAGCGGTCTGCCATTTTCCCAGTCGAGCTTGGCCTTCCTGAGATCGAACGATTTGTGATTACCGTCGTAGACGAACCGGCCACCAAACTCGCTGCACTCACATCGGGTGAACTCGATTTTGCCGGGATCAGTCCAGCACACGCTTCATTCGTTAGAGCGAACGGGAGCCTCTATACGATCGACTACCCAGTTCAGTTTGCACACGCTCTCGTCTGGAACCTCCGGAGACAGCCCTTTGAAGATGTTAGAGTCCGTAGAGCGCTGACGATGGCCATCGATCGTCAGTTGATCATTGACGCCTACGTCTATGGTTATGGAACCCTCGCAGACGGACCAGTGCCTCCTGAACATCCTTGGTATACGGACGTTCCCGAAATCCCATGCGACGTTGGTCAAGCAT
>CAYTDU010000820.1:0-2891 GCA_964436395.1 uncultured Gemmatimonadaceae bacterium
TGGCGGAGGTGATCGTCTTGGGGTGCGCTGGTTTGACGGGAATGGATAAGCTCATTCAGGCGAAGCTGGATGTCCCAACTTTGGACGGTGTGGTATGCGCATTGATTATCGCAGAGGGATTGGTGCGATATGGGGTGTCGACCAGCAAGGTGCTTGGGTTTAATCCCGAATGGTGATTGACGAGGAGAGCTGTTGTTAGTCATGCGTAGTGAGTGGGTATTCGAGCAGAGTCCAACTCACGACTCATTGCTTACCACTCACCAATGGCCATCCGTTATCCATGGCTCACGGAGTTAGTATTAATGAAAGAACAGATCCATGCCAGAGCCGAGTCTCTACGCGAAGAGACGGCCTCCCTTCTGAGAGACATTGTGGCAATTCCCTCGCCGGGAGGGCAGGAAGGCAAAGTGATAGCTCGGTTACAGGAGGTTATGGTCGAGTTCGGATATGAAGAAGTGCGCGTGGACAGTATGGGAAATCTGTGTGGTCTGGTTGGTGCGGGAGATCGACTCATAGCCATCGACGGTCACTGCGACACTGTAGGTGTTGGCGATCCCGATTCATGGGAGATAGATCCGTTCTCGGGTGACTACAAAGACGGAGTCATATACGGCCGTGGTGCTGCGGATCAGAAGGGCGGTCTCATCTCGGCGCTGATCGCGGGGAAGATCTTGAAAGAACTGGGCGTTCCCGAAAACCTCTCTTTGCTAGTCGTAGCGTCGGTCAATGAAGAGGACTTCGAGGGCGTCTGCTGGCAGCACCTGGTAATGAAGGAGAAGATTGCCCCCGAAGTTGTCTTGCTCACGGAGCCGACGAACCTGGAAGTGAAGGTCGGGCAGCGCGGTCGTTTGGAGATGAAGATCAGGACCCGGGGGACTTCGTGTCACGGATCTGCGCCTGAACGCGGTGACAATGCGATCTACAAACTCGCGCCGATAATCCGTGAGGTCGAACAGCTACACCAGCGGTTTGACAGCAATTCAGTATTAGGCAAAGGAAGCGTAACCATCACGGACGTTAGATCGACCGCGCCATCGCTCTGTGCGATCGCAGATTCGGCGACGATTCACCTTGACCGAAGGCTTACAGAGGGCGAAACCCTCGAGTCAGCTGTTCGAGAGATTCGGAACCTGGCATCGGTAAAGGAATCGGGAGCAGAAGTGACGATCCCGCGGTACGAGATCGAGACACACTCAGGCTACGAGCAGCTCGTCGAGGCATACTTTCCGGCGTGGCTGATGGACAGAGACGACCCAGTGGTACAAAGTGCACTGGAGGTGCATGTCGACCAATTCGGTCAAGATGCCGTTCTGGGTGTGTGGCAGTTCTCGACGAATGGTGTTGCCACAAAAGGGATATTCGGAATCCCGACCATCGGGTACGGGCCTGGTCGGGAAGAACACGCACATTCGCGACATGATCAGGTACGCGTCGATGATTTGGTGAAGGCAGCAGAATTCTACACCGCTTTCGTGTTGAATCAGTCGACCACCGAGCCTCATGCAAAGGGCGGATTTGGGCCCACTAGTACTCGATGACACATTGGAGTTCTCCATTACTTGACTTGGGTGCAACCGCTGGTGACCTTATTCATCCCTCAAACAACCCATGTGGGGATTTCCATTAAGAAATTTGGCTGCGAGACAACAAAACGAACTGGTCTCAAGTTCGCTGTAATGAAGGAGAAAGGCACGTGATAATCTCGGTACCAAAGGAGATCATGGCTGGCGAGCGGCGCGTTGCCCTGACGCCTGACGTGGTCAAGCGCCTTGTCGGCGCCGGCGCGACAGTGCGCATCGAAAAAGGTGCTGGAATCGAAGCGTCATATCCGGATCAGGCGTATTCGAATGCAGGGGCCGAAATCGTCGGAGACGCCGCGGCCGCATTGAAGGACGCGGATATCGTGGTGAAAGTCCAACCTCCGGTTTTGGATCCGGGCTCGGGTGGCAACGAGCTCGAGCATTTGAAGGAAGGTGCGGTCCTCATCTCCATGATGCAGCCGTTCACCAACCTCGAATTGGTGAAAGCAGTCGCAAGTAAAGGAGTAACGGGCTTCGGACTAGAGGCGCTCCCTCGAATCACACGTGCTCAGTCGATGGACATTTTGTCATCGATGGCCACGGTCGCCGGCTATAAGGCCGTCTTGCTGGGTGCAGCGGCAACCGGCAAGCTTTTCCCGATGCTAACAACAGCAGCAGGCACGATCGTGCCCGCGCGAGTGCTGGTGCTCGGTGCTGGTGTTGCAGGTCTACAGGCTATAGCAACGGCCCGCCGCCTTGGCGCCGTAGTCAAAGCGTTCGATGTTAGGCCCGAAGTCAAGGAGCAGGTTGAGAGCCTCGGCGCCGATTTCCTCGCGACTGAAGTCTCGGATGAGGGCTCCGGGGAAGGCGGATATGCTAAGGAACTCTCTGAAGATCAGCAAAAGAAGAACTTGGAGCTGATTGGTGGCTCTCTCAAGGATGTTGATGTGGTGATCACGACTGCGCTGATTCCTGGCAAACCAGCACCTTTGTTGATCACCGAAGAGATGCTCGACAAAATGAAGCCTGGTGCGGTTGTGGTGGACCTGGCGGCGGAAATGGGTGGGAACTGTGCAGGGACCAAGCCCGGTGAAGAAGTGATTTCGCACGGCATCAAGATCCTCGGCCCGTTGAACCTGCCCTCAAGCACTCCGGAGGATTCAAGCCGCATGTTCTCGCGCAACATCCAATCTTTCCTGCAGGGAATTTTGAAGGACGGGGAATTGAACTTGGATTTCGAAGACGAAGTCGTGAGCGGTACATGCATCACCCACGAAGGCAAGGTGGTGCACGAGACTGTGAAGAAAGCAATTGAAGGGAGTCAGTCATGATAGAGGGCCTCGTTGAACTGTTGGTGGTCTTCGTGCTCGC
>CAYTDU010000821.1:0-2889 GCA_964436395.1 uncultured Gemmatimonadaceae bacterium
TGACCTCGTGACGGCGAGTCAAGCCGCCTTGGTTAGTGCTGGTGCTGGGGCTGATGCTCTTGTACCCTTTGAACCGGTAGTATTCGTTCTTGTAGTCCAACCGGTCGTAGCTGACATTTGCATCTACGCTGATCCAAGAGAGTGGCCTGAACCGGAGGTTGGTGCTTCCCAGGAACCGACCGCGGTAGATGAAGTCATCGATGTTCAGCATCTCGTACAGCGGATTGGGGCTCTCCTCGTTGAACGGATCCGGATTGAGCCACACGTCGTTTGGATCCTGGGTTCCGTCCTGCAAGAGACGCGGCTGCTGCCAATCAGTGCATGTTCCAGTCGCCGGACACTCATTCAACGCGAGCAGGTCTACGTTCGCGGGCATCCGCGTGAGGTCGAACAACGTACCTGTGCTGAAGTCATCTTGCTTTGACCGACTATAGAAAGCGCTTGCCCCGAGATGGAACGTCTCGCCAAGAGCCTGGTCCACATTCACCCGGAAGTTGTTCCGCTGGAATCCTTCCCTACCCGGCATCACGCCCTCTTCCCGAGTGTTGCTGTAGGATGCGTGGAAGTTCGTGCTTCCCGCTCGGCCTTCCGCCGCGAAGTACTGCTGGTAGAAGTTGCCCGGATCGAAGAACCGGTCCACTTGATCGTAGGTTGTGCCGGGCCAGGTCTCCGTCATGTACGTGTTCCACGCGTCCGGAGATTCACCCGCCGCCGCTTTCTGCCCGGCCAATACCAGATCGGAACACTCGAACCAACCACAGGGGTTCCCGTCCGGATCGACGAACTGGCTGCCGTCGGAAGTCATGGCGTATTGGTGATGCAACGGGCTGTCAAACTTGCCAGGGAGCTGATTCATACCGGCTTCGGTTCGCGCCGTGAACCGGATGACTTCTCCGAGTAGACTGCTGCCCCTTTTCGTGGTGATTTGCACTACTCCACTGGCAGCGCGTGAGCCGTAGAGGGACGCAGCGGCCGCTCCCTTAACGACCTCAATGGACTCGATGTCCAGGGCATCGAGGTCTACCATGCTCTCACCCAGGATGACACCGTCCACGACGTATAGCGGCTCCTGGGATCGACCCGAGGCATCGATACTCGTCGCTCCGCGCAGCAGGATCGTCGGTGCAGTACCCGGCCGGCCGGAAGATCGCACTACCGTGGCCCCGGCCACCTTGCCGGCAATCGCGCTTGCCGCGTCTGTCTGCACTACGGGCAGCTCTTCGCTCGATACCAGAGAGACTGTGAATGGTAGCTTAGCGGTTTGTGTCTCACCTACCACACCGGTGATAACCACCGCATCCAAATTGATGACCGCAGGGAGCAATTCGAAATTGACCGTGAGCGGCAGTCCCGCAGTCACACGCGCATTTTCCACCTGGACCGAGTTGTACCCAATAACCTGAGCCCGTAAGGTGTACGTACCGACTGGAACATTGTCGAACCTGAAGTAACCGTTCTCGTTGCTAGTAGCAATGAGATTTGTTCCTTGGACGGCCAAGCGAGCATTTGCGATCCTTTGCTCGGTGCGGGCGTCTCGAACTGTCCCTTCGATCGAGCCAGCCTGAGCGAATCCAGGGCTGACCCCGAAGAAGAGTGCTAGAGCGGCGAGCGCAAGCCCTCGCCTGCTCCAGTCCAACAACAGACTAGACATAGAGACCTCCTTGAGGTTTGTGGTGGAATCTCTCGTGCCTTGAGAAAGAAAATGCGGCTCGATGATCGAGCCCCACGTTGGGATATTCAGTTTCGATTCACGAAACCGGACGCACCACCGCCGATGCCAATTCGAAATCGACAATGGCACTCTGCAGCCACGTTCAAACGAACGAACCACCGCCGCACTATTCAAGAAATCCCCTTAATCCCAGGGATAAAAGTTCGTGCGCGACTAGTCTGTTTGTACGACCAACGACGAAACCCGCCCAGTGTGGATCGGAGGGAAGGGCGTGCGTTTCGTAAAGATTTTGTGAAGGATAATTTTGTTCCCGTGCGGGCGCCGTGTCAAGAGCAAATTGGCGAATGGACCAATGCGTCCTCTCCAGAGTACATCAACATTCGGAAGTCTATTGTTTACAGCTACTTACTGTATGCTGAGCATACTTCTGGGGAGTCGAAAACGGTGAGGAGTCAACATTCGCTGATGCAGTATGCAACGCCATCTGTTCCAAATTGAGATTCTAGTTCAAGTCATTGCCGCAAGAACGATGAAATGTCCGGCGTACCTCATCGGGATCGCCAATGAGATCATAGAACTCTTCCAGGTACTCGAGGCAGCGACTGCGAGCATGTTCATCCAACGCTGAGAGGTCGGAGTAGAGAGCGTAGATGGCTTCTTTTCGCTCTTGAAGGATCTCGATCGTGCGTTCGATGTCATACGCGGTCCGACAGGGCGAGATGAAAACGCGTTCTCTCACATCGCCGGTACCCAGTGCGGCAGGCGGTACCGCGTACGGCGGATCCACCACACCGGCCCAATCAAAGTCGTAAGGAACCGCTATCGGATATCGAACTCCTTGGCGCAACAGAGTCACGTTGTGGAGTGCCGACACCTTCCAGTCGCAATTGCCGATGAAGTACTGGAAGAACGAGAATAGTGTCGAGTACTCGTCGTCGAGATCCATCTGTCTAACGCCCAGGGAATCGAGTACCACCGCACCGTTTCTCGCCGCCATCTTCTCTTCGTCTTCGATGAAGAATGCGTAGCGAGTGAAAGGGGGACGCCTGCCATCCACATCCGCGTAAGTAACGCTCGCGAGCCGCACAGAGTAGCTCAGGTCCGTGAGCATTTGGTAGATCCGATATGCCACGTACTCCTTGAGAACGAACTGCTGATACTCCTCAACATCGTTGCGACAATGGCATACTAGTTTGAGTTCGTTTTGGTTCTCGAAC
>CAYTDU010000822.1:0-2888 GCA_964436395.1 uncultured Gemmatimonadaceae bacterium
GAGATGCTGGCCAGCCGCTCGTACGGAGCCAGATCATCGCCGAACTTGTACCGCAGGTTGGCAGTCGCGTCGCGTTTGGCGAAGACCGTTGCCGGCGTGTTGCAGTGAATCGAACCGTGATCGGTGGTGAGAAGCACCGGCACTCCACGTCGTTCCGCTTCCTTCAACGACCTGAGCAGCGACGAGTCCTGAAACCAGGTACGCGTGAGGCTGCGAAGCGCCGTCGCATCTCGCGCCACTCGGTACAGAATGGCGTTTTCAGCCCTTCCGTGGGTCAACTGATCGACAAAGTTGAACACGAGTGCGGTTACACCGGGTTGTGACAGGTGTGCCGGCAAACGCGGTTGTAGCGCTTCATCGTCCTTCCCTGTGGTGATCTTCTCATACCGGACAGGCACCGTATCGCCCATCAAATCTTTCAGCTGTTCGTTCAGCAGTTCTGCTTCATGCGCATTCAGGCTCTCGTCGTCGCGCGCTTTCCACCATTCGGGATGCCTCGAAGCGATCTCAACGGGAAACAGTCCACTGAACACGGAATTGCGTGCGAACGGCGTGGCCGATGGGAGAATGCTGTAGTAGTACGATTCTTCCACGTCGAACAGCTCAGTCACGAGCGGCATCAGCGAGTCCCACTGATCGAGCCTCAAGCAATCCACGACCACGAACATCACCGAGCCCCGCTCTTGCAGGAGCGGAACGAGGAATTCACCACAGACATCGACTGAGAGCGGCGGCCGGTCCCCCTGCGGGTTTGAGAGCCATCTCGGATAATGATGTTCTATGAACTCCGCAAAGTCGCCATGGAGGCTGGTCTGGAAAGTGCTCAGGGCCTCCTTAAGACCGGATTCGTCCGTCATCGAGAGCCTTACGTCCCACTGAGCCATTTCAACGACCAAATCAATCCATTCGCGCCACCCGAGTTCGGACCCTCTTCGCATTTCCATTTCGCGGAATCGCGTAACAAAATCCCTTGAAAGCCGTTGCTGGCGAATGCGGTCTCCCTCCAACAGCCGGGTCACTACCGTGAGCACCTGGCGAGGATTGACCGGTTTCACCAGATAGTCGTTCAACTCGATGCCTATCGCCTCATGCATCGTGTCGGCTTCCTCACTCTTTGTAACCATCACGACAGGTACGGCTGGGTCGATGGAGCGGATTTCACCAACGAGTTCCAGGCCGCGTTTTCCGGGGAGTTGCTCATCCAGCAGGATAAGGCCGTATGGTTGACGCCTCAGCAGTGCTAGGGCGTCATCACCATGAGCGGCCTGTTCGACTTCGTAGCCATTCTCGTTCAGGAACAGCACATGTGCGCCGAGCGATTCGAATTCATCGTCCACCCAGAGGACGGTCTTTGGTCGAGGCATGACTGGAACATAGCTTCCCAACGTGGCCTCTGGCGACCCGTGTTTTGCTTCTCTACATTCAGACGTTGCCTCAATTAACCCACGATTTCCTGCACCCGGTGAATCCGGCATGAACGGTCATCTCACTCAAACCGAACAGCACTTGATCAGCGACCTCCAGGCAGCAGCGAGGGGACCCAAGAGAAACGGCCTCTTTGCGATATGGCTCTACATGCGCGCGTGCGACGGTATGTTGCCACCTGACGGCCTCAGCGAGAAAGCGCATCGCCGCCGGATGGCAGGGCTGAAGAGACGGTTGAGCAGTCTCTCTCTTCCCGCATCGCTGCGGAGGGCTTTGACAGGGAGTCTCCGCGAGCTCGAGGCTGGGACCGGCGAGGCGGCAGCGCTCGGGCTGCGACAGATGGTTGCGCCTGTGCGCGACGTATTGGGATCCAAACTCGCCGATTCGGTGTTGAGTGCGGCGCGCGCGGCGGAAGGGATAGCCGGCAACACAGCCAATGAGATACCATGAAGGATCATCACCGAATTCCCCGCGATTCTCTAACCAACCTCATCGTCCAGGTTGACAACCTTCAGGAAGGCGAGACTCCTCACGATACCGTGCCCACCGGTTTCCCGTCGGTCGACAAGGCATTGGGGGGAGGATTCAGACGGCAAGACCTCGTCATGCTCGGGGGAGACGTGGGAGCCGGCAAGTCTGCATTGGCGTTTGGAATTGCACTGCGTGCCGCTGCCGCGGGGAACAGGGTCGCCTATTTCTCGGGTGAGATGAACGAGGAGCGCCTGATGGAACGGGCCCTTGCGATCGAAGCCCGCACATCGGTCGACGAGATTCGAGCAGCAGACCTCGCCGAAATCAAGCGGGCCGCGCTCGGCGCCGCGGCGCTCAGAATTCGCGACCTCCCGCTCAGTATCTACCCTTTAATCGGGCAGGGGATGGACGAGGCACTGGCGCCTGCCTGGGAGTTGGACCCCGCTCTGGTGGTAGTCGATTTTCTCCAACTGCTGCCGCCGCCTGACGCGCGCAACACGCTCGACGAGGAATGCGCCGCCTCTACCCGCGCATTGAAGGCAGTCGCTCTCGACCGGACGGTGGCTTGTCTAGTTGTGGCCCAATTGACCCAACTCAGAACGGTCCGCTCCGACAGAAGACCAAACCTCGATGACTTCGGGGCACTCGGATCGATCAAACAACACTCCGACATAGTGTTGGGCCTCTATCGGGAGGAGATGTACGACCCGGGCGTGGGCGTCGCCCAGATATTGGCGGCCATGACGCCGTGCATGCGCCTTTACGCCCATCTTGCCCGTCGATTGATGGAGGAGAGAGGCTCCCTCGGCGGGGACGAGAAGGAAGGCGAGCACCGGAAGCAGGACAATCTTCGTCATGCTCCACATCATGGCGGGAACGTCAATCTCGACCATCTCACCCGCAAGCCAGTTCATTCCGACGGGTGTCATCATCAGCACACGCAACGCCGAAAACGCGGTCATCGTGACGGACATCGCCACATTAGCCTTGGC
>CAYTDU010000823.1:0-2888 GCA_964436395.1 uncultured Gemmatimonadaceae bacterium
CTCCCGCTCACTGTGCTCAATCAACAAGTCGCACAGTTCGGCGTAGGTCATAAGCCAGTAGGGGATCTCGAGGTCTCTCGCATCAACATGGCGCACAACCGCTTCATCGAATGCATAGTGCCGGCTTTCGTCTTCCCGCTTCCAGCAATACTCACCGTGCAGGTCGAGGATAATGATGTGCGCCTTCGGCATCTCCGCCACCGCATTTTGTACGACCGAGGCAACCGTCCAGGACTTACCTGATCCAGTTTGGCCGAGAATCGCAAGATGCCTGCCGAAGAGATTGGTGGCGTGCAGCGAAACCTTGATCAAAGGGTGAGTCGTCAGCGCTCCAACCTCGAAGCCCTCGGCGTGGAACCGCGCGAACATCTCCTCGATCTCAGCGGATCCGATAGCGTGTACCTCGGCGCCTGTCGTCGGATACTGACCGACTCCGCGCTCAAAGTGCCCATCCTGATCCAAGGAGCCGATTGGCGTAAGGCGCGCCAAGCGCTTTGCGAACGGAAGGCGTGCGCTTTTTTCACCGGGTGTTTCGATAGTTGGTTCAGCTAGCGCCTCCTGCTCGGTCATACGAGTCACCATCGCGATGACATTGACTGCGTTCTGTCGGATGGCGACGTATGAACCGATCCGCCCCACGACAATGTCTTCGTCACCGATGGTGACAGTTGGGGCGTGCCCTTGTTCATCCTCCACAAGCGTGGCGGTGAGAGCATTTCCTTGAACATCGACGATGTGTCCAATGATGGTTCGGGGGGGATCCTGCATATGTCAGATCTCCTTCGCAATGCGTTCGAAGTTCCACAAATCGCAATGTCCGCTGCCCACATTGCCCTTGAGGGAACAGCGCTTCTCGGTAACCACGATGACGTTGCTCTTAGAGCTCCAACGAGTCCACGCCTCATCGGAGAGTTCTTTCGTGAATGCCAGCACGGTGAAGTCGGTTCTGGCCAGCGCATTCTCGATCACCGCGTTAACGTGTTCGTCAGCAAAGCCATACCCGATGCACACCAGACGGTTGATCGGTACCCTGTCTTGTCCGAGTGCACCACGGAACGTAGACCAAAGAGCGGAGTACGGCGGGCTCATGGTGTCGCTCGCCTTCCGCCATTGCGGTGGGATCATCAGGCGTTTCGTGTCTTCCGGAATGGTGGATGCGAATGCACAACGGCGGATCCCGTGAGTCTTGCACTCATACCAACCGACGGAGCCATGCAGTTTCAGCAACTGAATCTGTTTGGCAGTTTCTTCGAACTGCCTGCCTCGGTGCGTCCCTCGGATACGACCTATCCGCTCCTCGAACACGGCAGGCTCAAAGAAGGCATGCTCATGGCCCACAAAACCGTCGGAAAGACGTACGCGCGCCTGTTCAGTCGCGCGCTCAACGAGGGGGTCGTAGTTAAGATTGAAGACTTTGACCGACGGCTCTGGTCGGTGGGCCAATCGTCGGACGAACTCGACATGGTGATCCAGCGATGGATGCAAGGGCCGAAACAACTCGGCAATGGCCGCAGCCACCAAGTGCCGGTGCGGTCCCTCGACAGGGCCTCCATCATCAAGCAGGTCGAGGGCGTGCTCCATCCCATTTGCGCCCTCATCTAGCTTGGCCTGTATTTCACTTCGCCTCTCTGCATCCGTAATGCGATCCTTGATCCTGTCCCACAGCTCGTCCGCGAGCGGATAGCCGGTCCCATGAAGGTAGGAGGAGCCGGCGCCTATGAGGTAGGCGACTCGCTGGGCGCTTAGCTGCTCCGCAACCTTGGTTTCAAGTGCGTGTATGAAATCCAGTTCCACACTCATTGTCGTGTGCACCTAGCAATGAATAACTGGTTCCGTGTATGACTCCTAGCGTGGGTGTTCTACAGCGGAAGATCTCAGGTGTGTCGCTTAGGGCGTCTAGGCTCAGCTGCCCCTGCCCTGATTCAGGATTTCGCTCGAGATCTCACACGGATCCCCATGAGTTTCGAAGGTATGATACTCACTTGACACCTCCGCGACAATCCCAAAGTGCTGGGGGTGTGCACGTGGATCCGAGCCCTGCAGCGCAAGCGTTAGCAGGGGCTTTGGAATTCGGGACAGACACTGACTAGAGGAACGTTGACCCAGAGAAACACCTCGAAGAATCGGTAGAGCCTTTGAGATCAGACCCCTCTCCACGTCGCTGGGTCATCGACAAGGTCACCGATGGTGCGACCACCCGTAGCTTCGGTCGCGTGCTCACGGATACTCTTCAAGTGATGGGCGTGCCCGATGGAGATCACTCTCTGCTCCCCCCGTGACACGTCGTTAGACCCGTAGATGATTCCGACTACCATGTCGGAGTTGCGCCTTGCGATGGGCGCTCCACTCAGTCCCCCAGGAGCGAGCATGTCCAGCTCATAAGTGGGCGTCAACCGAAAGCCGGGATGTTCATACTCGATGCAGTGCATCACATACCCTTGGAGAATCCGCCCCCCCATATCGGATGGTCGCGCAACATCTCCGGGTGAAGTAACCTGAAGCAGCGGATAGCCAGAAGTCACTACCTCAGTTCCAGCGGGGTGTTCCTCGTCCACCGGTCGGAGACAAACTCGTGGACTCAGGTCAACACGAGCCGTGGCCAAGTCAAACCCCGCTGTGTCCTGCGAAACGGCCGAAAGCCGATGCGACTGCAGGGACTGACGCTTGCGGTCTGGAACCAGGACTCCAAGGTCCGTCCGGTCTTTCGATCCCGACACGCAGTGCCAACAGGTCATGAGAATGCCAGGCGCGACGAGAAAGCCCGTGCCGCATAGAGCAATGACACCAGGTGGGCTGCCATGCGAGAGCCTCACAATGGGTAGTATGTCAAAGGGTAGGTCTCGAATGTTATGCGTTGATATCACGAGTCATCCTTGAATCGAGATCCA
>CAYTDU010000824.1:0-2875 GCA_964436395.1 uncultured Gemmatimonadaceae bacterium
ATTCTGTTTCACTCCTTGCGCTTGTTATCCAAGGCCTCGGGGAGCGTCGTATGCCCCCCGAGAGCCATGGGACCGAGAAAAGAGGCGGACTAGCCATTCCTCTCGGCGAGGATATGCTTAGGACGACGTGTTCTTGACCACGAAACGGAAATCCGTTGCGACGACGTCGAAAAAGATTGACGCCTTGTAGACACCGAACGTGTCACGGAGCAGCAGTGCCGAATCATTTTCACCGGGGAGGAACTCGGTGGTCAATGGCCAATAGACCGTCTTGACATACTGGCGTTTGAAATCACCAAGATACCATTCCGTATTACTGATCTGATCGAGAAATGGGGTGTGGTTCATACCCCCAGGCATATCAACGAAGATCGGGGGCTTGTTTGCACTGCGATTTGCTCGCGTGTCCTTGGTTTGCTCCTGAATATATTGCGCAGTCCCGCGCAGTGCCCAAGGACCAAGATAGCCAATGCTGGAACCAGCAGCGATCGGACGACCATCTTCACCGATCTTGCTACCAAGTGTCTGATGAGCCAGGTCGAAATCGGTCCAATCGGTAAGGGCATTGACGATCTGGTTGTTTGCCGGTGTCTGCGTCTTCGACTGCGGACTGGCAGTCGTGCTGAACAGGGCGGTCTGGGTGCCAGCAGGATAATAAGACTCATATCCTGTCTGATCGGTGATGGCCTGAAGAGTGATATCCTCTTCCATTTCGGCCAGCCGACGCCCAACAGACTGCGCATTGTCCAGGACGGTCCCGGTCTGATCCTCCATAACTGCTTCCTTCGAGAGCTCAAGCGCGAGTCCATACTTCTTATTCTCGAAGGTCACATACTTCTCCAGCAAGCCGACCTTGGGATAGTCCTCATTCTCGCCGACTTCCTTCGGCTGCTCACCAAATGTGCTTCGGCCAATCTGACCAGTGCGTCGTCCCGGTGTCGGGACAGTGCGCACAAGGTTGGGGCCAACTTTGTCCACGGAGCTATAACCCTGCATGACCTCAGTGAGAACAACACTACGCGAAATGTTCGCGAACAAATCAGAAGTGTTGGACTCGGTCATGTGCTCATTTTGCGCCATGGCCATGACCAGGCCATCATAGAGCTGTTTGAAAGAGGGACGCAGCGCCTCATCACCTTTAATGGACTCGATGATGCGGTCGCGCGTCACAAGGATTCCGTTCGCGTCTTGCTTCGCGAACAGTGCAGCAACATCATGCGGCATACGATACATTGTCTCGTTACCACCTTTCGCGAAGTTAGGACGCGTCACCAATGGTGAGCGCTTGCGGCAAGAGGAACTTGAACAGTCCCGTCGTGTCGCTTGTGCCGATGGTTTTTTCAAGAACCGCAACGGCATCGGTCCCAGCGGCCAATGACGCACGGAGCGTCTTGGCATCGCTGTTGTCGTTAGAGATGGAGAACTTGGCTCCCGGAACTGCACTGGTCGCTGTGTCAAGGACCATGCGGAACACGGAGGTTCCGTCAGCTTGATACACAGTCACGTTTCGCGAGTCATTAGCAGGACTCGCTGTGGATGCAATTCCAACAAACGCCAAGTTGTCAGTGAGCGTGTCGGCCAGTTCCAGAACGCCACTGGACAGCTTCACCATGTCGCCCACTTCAATCGCCAAGGTCGTGGTCTGCTTGGGCAGGTTCCACACCGGGGGAACTCCGCGGACGAGTCGATTCACATCTGCCATATCATTCGCCTCCTTTCTTTAAGATATTATCCGCCGAAAGCGGACCTGATTTCTTCTTCGCTTGGATATTATCCGCCGAAAGCGGACCTGATTTCTTCTTCGCTTGCACCTTCCGTAGTGGACGAGCCGGCGTCCTCGGTCGGTATTTCCTTCTTGGCGCTCTGGGCCGAAACTTGCCTCAGCACACCGATGGATTTCACGTGCTCCCTGAAGGCCTCAATCGTGCAGCCCTCAAGGGTGGCGATCTTGCGAAGACCGTCGTGCAGCGACTCAGGGACATTTTCCAGTACGGCATCCACCGCACCATCGAACTCGGCCTTCTTGCTCTCGCGGATCTGCTCTTGCAGACGTGCGTTCTCTGCGCGCAGCTCCGTTAGCTCCTGTTCGTCGGAAGCTTGCCCACGAATCGATTCGACCAAGTCGGGACGCTGCTTCGCTAGATCATCAAGCGTCAGGTTTTCAATTTCCATTGATTCTTCACCACCCTTCTCATTGTAATGTCGACTTTCAAAAATGCCAGCGGTCGTTGCTGGGCCATGAACCAAATCACCGCTCTCAACAGCAGTGACGGTATACGCTTCCGGAACATTATCGGCAGCCAATCGACGACTACCAAACAGCGTTGGAGAAAAACCTACTTCTTTTGGCGTATGCTCGGCGAACCACAGGATGCGGTCCACGTCTGCACTGCCCTCCAGCAAGCGCACATCTCCACGGACCTTACCATCGGGAGCTAGCCTGGCATTTTGCACGAAGCCCACAATGTCACGAACACTGCGCGCCTCGTCAACCAGCACATCAGTCTTTCTCTGATGGTCAACGAACACCGACTTTCCCTCGATTAGATGACTGACCTGGCGCAGCGCATCTTTCGTGTAGCGACGGCGAACCTTACCGCTGTCGTCTATGCTCACTGGGCCAAGAAAGGCAACATTGCTCAGGATGAGTGGTTCCTTAGAGCCATCTTTTCGCTCGGTCAAACGAGCACCTTCAAAAGCTTCCTGGCACATTTCGGAAGCCATCCAACTGCGCTCTCCTACACTCTTCGCTTTCATTGGCCCATTGCCCTTTCCTTAACTGAATCAAACTGTGCGGAGCGCTCTTTGAAGCGAACCGTTTCCCCACTCAGTCTAGAGTGCGGGACAGGGTACCTATAGCACAAGCAATGCGGAT
>CAYTDU010000825.1:0-2874 GCA_964436395.1 uncultured Gemmatimonadaceae bacterium
TACCGCGCTCAGTTTCCGCCAAACCCGCGTTCGATTGGATGATGAGAGAGTGGTGGGTCGTGTCGCGAAATGCGCGTGCTATTTCGACCATCTTCACCACACCGTTGCCGCAGTTCGAACCGATCACGTCTGCGCCGGCGTCAATCAGACCCGAAACCGCTGCGGGGATATCCACTCCCATGATCGTATAGAAACCCCTAGGCGTCGCGTCGAATGTCATTGTTGCCGTGACCGGCAGCACCTCCGAAACATCTTTGGCTGCTTTGATCGCAAGCTTGGCCTCGTTGATGTCGAGCATGGTCTCGACCAGAACTAGGTCGACCCCAGCTTCCACCAAAGCCTCCGCTTGTCGGCGGTAGCTGTCATAAACCTGCGACTCGCTTACGTCGCCGTACGGTTCCAGGATCTTCCCGGACGGTCCGAGACAAGCACCGACGTAGGCTTTGTGGCCGACAACCTCTCGCACCGCCTGCACCGCTTTCTGGTTGATCTCTTCTGTTTTAGCATCCAGATCATATTGGGAAAGTTTTAGCGGGGACCCACCGAACGTGTTGGTCTCGACTATGTCCGCGCCGGCTTCGAAATATTGTCTCGCTATGTCCGACAACACCTCTGGCCGGGTGAGAGCGACCGCTTCGGGGCAGCTTCCCGGCTCGAGGCCCAACTCGAACAGCATCGTGCCGATACCGCCGTCACACAGTAATGTCTCACCCGCCTCGATCCGCTTGAGGAGCGATCTTTTTTCCTCAGACACCAGCCAAGTCCTTCACACGATCTACCGCGTTGGCCGCATCAAAACCGTATGCGTCAGCGCCGATGTCATTCGCGAAGTCCGCCGTGACAGGTGCCCCGCCTACAATTGTCCTAATCTGCCCTGTGAGCCCCTGCTCCCCCACCATATCGACCACCTTGCCCATCACCGACATTGTGGTGGTGAGCAGTGCAGACATGCCAATGACTGATGCCTGATGCTCCTTCGCAGCAGCGACAAGGGCCTCCGGTGCGACATCGTTGCCCAGGTCGATTACATCGAACCCGGCGCCCTTGAGCATGATGCCCACGAGGTTCTTGCCGATGTCGTGTAGATCCCCCTGCACGGAACCGATCACGACCTTTCCGACCATCGGGATGCCATCCTTAATCAGGAGGGGTTTGAGCAGATCCATGCCGGCGCACATTGCTCTCGCGGCCAACAGCACGTCGGGCAGGAAAATTTCGTGGGACTTGAATCGTTCCCCCACAACGTTCATTCCCGCAATCAAACCCTTGTCCAGAATGTCCTTAGGAGATTCTTGTCGTGCAATGACTTGCGCCGTCAGTTCCGTGGTCTGCTTGTCCTGCCCGCGAATGACGCTATCAGCAATCTGTTGAAGCAAATCCATTTGGTGTCTCCGTAGACTTCCTCTGTCACCTAATCGGCGAACAGGGCATGTATCCTATCGCGGCAGCTGTACGATTCGCACGTAGCACACGACGGGTAAGAAGGATCGAATTCGTGCATCTCTCTCGGGCCGGCAAGCACCACGCCTGACACCGACTTCAGTGGCTCCATCAAATAACTGGCTCTCAACGTGAGGCCAATTCGTTCGGGCGCCAGGAACTCAAACAGTTTCTTCTGGCCGCTGATATTCCAGCCGCAATAGCCGGGGCTGTAACGCAACGCCGCTCCTGACTGGAGGTCCCAGCCTCCCTCCGCCAGGCTCAAAGCGAACTGTTGCTCCACGAACGCAGCGGCCTTGTCTGCGGCAACCGATGCCGCGGCGTCCAGCATACACCCAAGCGCGAAATCGTTTGTCTGGAACAGTAAATCAATACGGCTGCTCGTTTCTACACCGAGAGTCACCGCAAAGAGCAGCAAGTGCTCGGCCTGTTCGTAAATGTCACCGACAGGAGTGTCAGCTTCGTTCTGCCCCTCACCTTCGAACACGTATCCAAACTGCTGCACTGAAATCCCGGTAGTCACCCCTATTGGCGCAGCCGTTTTGTCCAGGAGTTCCAGAGCGTTGGCGCAGATAGCATTGATGTCAGGCCGCACTTGTGTGCCGGGTGGAACACCCTGCTGCGCAAGCACCTCCTCCCCAGTGGGAGTGATGTCCGTGATCCGAATCTGTACGACGTCGCTCATTGAGTGGTGTGGGGCAGAGTATCCAATCCGTAGCGGGACGCCTCTGTCTGCATGAGCTTGGTCAAATCCAATTTGATGTCGTCCGACAAAGGGGACGGTTCGTACTCGGCCAGCAGCTTTTCAACCTCGGCGTGTGCCCGGCCCCTTAGAGTTCGGCTTCCCTCTTCGTGCCACCTGGAACGGTTGGCTCTGTCGATAGCGATACCTGGGAAATAGTGTTCGTCCCGAAGATGCTTGCGCGTATGATCTGAGATCAACAAGTGCTTCTCGGCCATCAGTTCTTCAAACCTGGACAGTGCTGGAAAGTCTTCTTTCGGTTCGATTCCTTGGATCAGCCTGAGGGTCATTCCACAGATTTCGTTGTCCACCACGAGCTTCTCAAAACTGTGGCAGCTTTCAAAGTCGAGCATGCCTGGCCCCGATATGTTGTTTATGCCCGCCAACGCAGCCAGAGTCGCACCCATGCAGGATTCCAGACCGGCCTGAGCGTCGAGCATCTTGGCGTCACTCAGTGCCATGTATGCTTGTGTCGGCAGGCCGAGATGTTTGCCAATCTCGTTGTAAGCACAGTCGATCATCATCGTCTCAACCGCGCCCATCGGCGTCGTCTCGTACCGCACATCGAAAATGGCGGGCGACCCACCATAGAGTGCTGGTGCACCTGGCTCTGTCAGTTGGGAGATTACCACACCACTCAGTGTCTCCGCCGTATGTTGGACAAGCGTTCCCACGAGAGTCACAAATACGAC
>CAYTDU010000826.1:0-2869 GCA_964436395.1 uncultured Gemmatimonadaceae bacterium
CTGTTCCTGGAGGCTCTGAATGGACCTGCGTACCCGCGTCTGGCGAACCTGGTTTCGCAGCCACGGCGCTGCCGCCGGGGTACAAGGTGGAGGGCAGGGACGAGTGGCGCTGGGATTGGGACGAGGAGAAGCAGATCTACGGAGTGCTTGCCGTTTCTCTCGTGCTCATTTTCATGGTCACCGCGGCCCTGTTCGAGTCGGTGAGGCAGCCGCTGGTTGTGCTGCTGACCGTACCGATGGCGCTCGTGGGCGTGTTCCTGATGTTTTTCTACACCGACGCGAGCTTTACTCGCGAGGCATGGATCGGCGTGATCATGATGGGTGGAATAGTCGTGAACAACGCGATCCTGTTGGTCGATCATGTGAATCACGTGCGACGCGTGGAGGGCCTCCCGCTAGCGGAGGCGACGGTAAAAGGCACGCTCCAGCGCGTGCGCCCGATATTGATGACGAGCGTCACGACCATATTCGGTCTGCTCCCGCTCGTGATGTTCAGCGAATACGCCGACGCCAACATCTGGAACGCGTTGGGTTACGCCCTCATCGGCGGCCTGGCGAGTTCGACGCTGTTCGTGCTCACGGTGTCGCCGGCGCTGTATTTCCTGTTCGAACTCAGGCCGGAGAGGCGGCGGCAGGAGGCGGCAGAGCTGGTAGCGGCGACCGCTTAGCGCACCTCGACCGTAGGTACGCCGGATAAGCCTGCCAAAACGGCACCGACCGCGAACACGATTTCGGTCGTGTCAAACTCGCAACGACCGATAAAGACTTCGATATCGGTGATGGCTAGATGCAACGGCCAGTCGCGAATTCGCTTCGGACGATTGTGAACACGATATCGCCGCAGGTGAAAACGATCTCGTCGATAGTTATCCGTTTTCATCGATCGCGAATTCGATATCACCGGTAGCAAACACACAACGACCGATCGCCAACTCGATTCGACAGATTGTGAACTCACCGCAGCCGGCGGAATCGGGACGCGACCGATATGAAACTCACAATCGACGATTGTTTGGGCGCGGCGCGGCGCCGCGAAAACCCGGTGCTGCTAGCAAACGGGAAGCGGCACATGTTCGATGGAAGGCGATTGCTGATAGATGCGTGCGGCGCCGCTCCGCTGGTGGCGTTGTCAACTTTTCGATCATCGGCTGAAGGCGATGCAGGATTGGCTGGTTCAATCAGGCGGCGGTAGCCGCATTCCATCTCCCGCCCAACGTCTCGCGTCAAACGACATCGCGCGTGACCTGACCACAGATGGCACGTCTATCTCGTCGAGAACCGCCGTCCCTTCTGGATACCTCAGGAGCGGCAATCGATGCAAGGTAGCGACCATGACCGCGCCCAGGTCAACCAGCGCTTGCTAGGTTGACAACGCCGGCATATCCCCGGTCGTGCAAACGGTGAACACGAGGTCACCGCGCCGCATCCGGTATGGTTTCTTCACTACCGGACTGACAATGTAGTTGTCTCCGTTCGGGTACAGTCTCCGGAACGACTCGACGGCCTCGGTTCCCTGCTCGTCCGGGTTGATCTTGCACTCAAACACGTCCACTGAATCTCGTGCCCGTCTGACCACGAAATCGATTTCGCGACGCGACTTGTCCTGCCAATAGAAGGTGTCTTCGTCCGGGAACCGGGCGCGCAGCGAATCCAGCACCAGGTGCTCCCACAAGATGCCTCTATCATCGCTGCGGATGGTGTCCCAACCCTTCTCGAACGTGACGAAACCCGTGTCGAATGTATAGCACTTTGGCCGACTCACTATCTCGCGTTTTCCGCCGCCATGAAAGGGCCGCAATAGAAACACCGCGTGGGCGACCTGCATTGCCTCAATGTGCGCTTTCACAGTCGGACGACTCAGTTCACTCAGGGTCGCTAACCGGCCATAGTCCAACTGACCGCCGCTCTGGCGCAGGAGCAGCTGGAACAACGACAGAAACCCCTGTCGGTTCCGGATTCCAAACAATGCCTGGATGTCTCGCGCATAAAAGCCGTCTATCCACTCGGCGAAGAACGACGGGTCCTTGCTTTCGGCCAGCAGCGGCTCCGGTAATCCGCCATGGAGCAGTCTGCGGTCCAGGTCGTGAATACCGAATGTCCCGATGCACTCTTCCCAGAGAATCGGGCACAGATGAATCGCTTGCTTCCGACCGGTCAACGTATCGCGGAACTTGCGCGTTGCCGACAGGGTGGAAGACCCGGTAGCCAAGACTCTGAGGTCAGGATATTCATCGGCGGCGATTTTCAGCAACGAGCTGGGATCATCCAGACGATGCACCTCATCGAACACCAGCACACCGTCCGACGCCTGACTCTCGAGGAACAGCTCGGGATCCTGCAGCGCGCGACGGGTAGAGGGCAGATCGCAATTCATGTATACGGGGCCGGACAACATCTGGGTCAACGTCGTCTTTCCAACCCGACGCACACCTGATAACCAGATCACAGATCGTCTGTTCCAGGCAGACTCAACACGCTGGAGCCATACGTCACGCCAAATCATAAGCGTAATTTACATTTGGCCGTCCTAATGTAAAGTATGATTGCACCTACAATGACAGTCTTCGACAGAATTCCGCCCAAGGTGTTGATGACTCCCCCAGCTTCTGCCCTGCGGATCGGAGGAACCCCTACGCGGACTAGGCCGTCGAAGATTTGTACGCCTTCCTCGGCACTGTCGATGACCATGACCGACTAACGCCAAGTTGTCTCAAACTTCGCACGAGGTGATCTCGGGCGGTCCGACTGGCGCTGGTCAACCCGGCTCAGTTCGCCTCCTCGGCCGCGAGCAGCTGAAGGAGGTTCTCCAAATGCGGTGTCAGGCTGACGGTCTTGCTCTTGAGGACACCCCGCTTCCCCGCCAGCTCGT
>CAYTDU010000827.1:0-2868 GCA_964436395.1 uncultured Gemmatimonadaceae bacterium
TCGGCGGGGCCGTCGAGCGGGCAGAACTTGGTATCGTCCGGCCACTCTTTTTCGCAAGCAGGACAGATCTTCATGGTGTTTCTATTAGAGCATTCTCAGAATTCATCCGCAAGAGGCAGGAGGGTAGAGAATATCCGCGTTAGCTCGCGTCCCTCCGCGGCCAATGTAAACGCTCGTATGTTGGTATTGCCGCTGACGTACGCGGAGCGCCATGAATGCACCGGAAGTGTGAGCAATAGGTAACAGCACGCAACACGAGCCAAATTCTGGTGTAGATTGCTTGAATCTCCAACACAGAGTCACATCAAACAGCTGAAAACGCCATGAAGAAACGGCGTGTTGATATAGCCAGGCTAGTCCTGCTCCTCATGTGCATTGCTCCCCCTATCGTTGGGCAGCAGCGGCGTGATGTGGTGGGTACGGTGCGCTCAGCCACCGACAGCGGTGGTTTGGGAGGCGTTCGGGTGCTCATTGCCGAACATGGACTGATCGCCACATCGAGCGAGGACGGCCGCTACCGAGTTTCCGGTGTCCCTCGGACTAGAGTGGCGGTATCATTCGCCCGCATCGGTGTGGCGGCGGACACGGTTTGGCTGAGCCCCTCGGTTGATACGCTCGACGTTTATCTGCGCCCGGTTGCGATCCAACTCGAGGCTGTAAGAGCCGAAGCTCCTCTGCGGGCTCGAGAGCGCTTCGAGGCTCTGGTACAGCCAAGCGTGGTTAGCATTGACCGATCCACCATTACTCAACTGCCCAGTTTGGGAGAAGCTGACGTGCTTCGTGCCGTTCAGCTCATGCCCGGAACAATTTCCACGAATGACTACAGTGTGGGATTCAATGTTCGCGGTGGAGAGCCGGATCAGAACCTCACTCAGATTGACGGCATAACGATATTCAACCCCACCCACCTCGGCGGTCTCTTCAGCACGTTCGACGCGGACGCGGTCGAGAGCATCGAGTTCATCACCGGTGCATTCCCTGCTGAATACGGTGGAAGGTTGAGTAGCGTATTGGACGTCGGCATGCGCCCTGGACGTTCGGATCGCCTTGGCGTGAAGGGGCAGATATCCCTCATTTCCAGCAAGTTGCTAGTCGAAGGCCCGATTCCCGGGACGCCGGCAACATTGCTCGTGGCGGGTCGCCGCACATACGCGGACGTTTTGATCGCTGCGCTTACCGAGGAGAACATGCCCTACTACTTCTCCGACGTGGTTTCGAAGGTGTCGATGCCCGTCGGGACCGGCCTTTTCTCCGCAACCGCGTATTGGGGACAGGATGTGCTCTCTTGGGAGTTGGTGGAGGCTAAGGAGGGCAGGACGGGGTTGGATGTTGAGGCAGATTGGGGAAACAGACTGATAGGAATGACCTGGCGACAGCCGTTCGGCGAGCGCGAACTCAGGATCGACGCCAGTTACACGCGCTTTGGGGTCGGCTTTGGTCTCGAGCCTGGTCTCTTCAAAGCAAACAACAAGGTACGCCTGTGGTCCTCCCGGGCCCTGGCGGCGATCTCGCCGGGTGCCACTCACGATGTGCGGTTAGGTGGTGGTGTCGAGGATTATCACATGACCTACGACGTCAGCAGCGAGAGCTTCAGCGCAGAGTTCTTCACCGCAGAGTATAGCCCCAGGGTTTGGTCTGCATTTGCCGACGATCAGTGGCGGGCGTTTCCGTGGCTCTCCCTACGCCCCGGTGTGCGCCTCGAGTACGTGGAGGGACCCGGCATCTTGAATTGGGCTCCGCGCGTCGGCATCAAATCGTTTCTGACCGAGAATTTTGCGTTGACTGGCTCTGTTGGGCGATACCACCAGGCGATCCACTCGCTGAGGGACCAGAACGTCTCCTGGAACATCTTCGACTTTTGGATCGGCGCAGACAGCCTGACACCGGTTGCGAGGTCCGATCATCTCGTTTTTGGATTCGAGACTTGGTTTGGCGAGGCGGTATCCCTCAAGGTCGAGAGTTATTACAAGACCTTCGACGACATCGTGGACTTCAACCTGAACGAAGATCCAAGGGCCACCGGAGATGAGACGGTTCCCATGACTGGAGATGCGTGGGGAGGAGACCTGTTGTTCCAGAAGCACACCGGTGGAATGACCGGTTGGATCTCATACGGGCTCGCGAAGGTGACTCGCAACGCGTACGGGCAGGAATTCCCTGCGGTGCACGATCGCCGTCATACGGTCAATGTCGTCCTGCAAACGCGTGGCCCGCTCGGGAGCGACCTTAGTGCGCGTTGGGGGTACGGTTCACCCCTGCCCTTCACTCCTTTCGTAGGTGAGTGGGATCACCGCTTCTACTTCGCCACCAACCACAGACTAGAGGATTCCAACAGAGAACCGATAGCGAGCCCCGAACTCAACAGCGCCCGGTATCCCTACTACAGCAGATTCGATATCAGCTTTCGGTGGGAAATGCACAAATGGGGAGGCGTGTTGCGGCCGTACCTGCAATTGATCAATGCGACGAACCACAAGAACGTGTTCCTGTATGCGTTCGACTATGGCACTTCGCCGCCGACTAGGAGCTCAATATCCCAGTTCCCACTTCTGCCGACATTCGGCCTGGAGTTCGAGTTTTGAGACGCGATATCCTCCTCGTACTCTGCCTGGCCGCGTTCGCGACCTCCTGCGAGTTCGGCGAGATCGAAATCCCTGAGGGCGAACCAATGGTGGTGGTGCACGCCATAATCCGGCCCGACAAGGCGAGACAATGGATCCTCGTGGAACAGACGCTCACCGGGGCCGCATCTGCCGCTGACACTCTCGAGATGGTCATTCCGGGAGATGCTCCGCTGCTTCCTATTACCGGTGCGTTCGTTTCCGTCACCAACGCCAATATGCCGGACGACCCGTGTGGGGATACAAT
>CAYTDU010000828.1:0-2865 GCA_964436395.1 uncultured Gemmatimonadaceae bacterium
CCCACGGAGACGTCGCGTCCGCACCGGCCTTATAGATGAACACGCCCGGCACGGCGCAGTAAGCCGCGTTGGCCACAAGTTCTCGCACGCCGTCGCCATCGACGTCGAAGAACAGCATGTCGTGCGCGCTGCCGTTACAGGTGGGATCGATCACGTGTGCCGACCAGGGCCGGGATAGATCCTGCTCTGAGTCGAACCACAGGATCGTCCAGGCAGAGGTCTCCGCGTCCTCCCGCGTGGTCACGACCTCCATCAACCCATCGCCGTCCACGTCCTCCAGGGTCAACCCCACGGCGTAGTGTCCCTCGGCGATGAGTCCCTGCTCGAACGTATCGGGACGGTACCACAGCAGCCCGCCGTCGCCCCCGGTTACGACTTCGACGTGTCCATCACCGTCTAAGTCGCCGGCGGCCAAACAGCCCAGTTCCTTCACCGGTGGTGCAGCGTCGAGAATGATCAAGTTCCAGGTATCGCTCATTGAGAAATTTACCGTCCTTTCGCCAGGCTGCCTCCGTCGACAGCCAGGATCGCTCCTGTGACGAAAGAGGCTTCGTCCGAAGCGAGAAACGCTACGGCTGCTGCCACCTCCTCAGGCCGGCCAAGCCGACCGATAGGATGGCGCTCTAAGACCTTCTCCAGCACCTCTGTATCACTCAGCCAGTCCTCTGTAAGTGGAGTTCGGATGACGCCCGGACATATGCAATTCACGCGGATGCTCTCGGCAGCGTGCGCGACAGCCATATGGCGTGTCAGGTTTATCACGCCCCCCTTAGCTGCGCTAAATGAGGCGCCTCCCCAGTCCCCTCGCAGGCCACCGATGGAGGCAATGTGAACGATCGCCCCTCCGTCACCCTGGCGCATTGCCTGAACGGCGTGTTTAGAGGAAAGGTAGACCCCCTTGAGATCGAGGTTCACGACCCTGTCCCAATTCGACTCTTCCGTGTCGGCTACTGTGCCTCCTGATCCGACCCCAGCACTGGTCAGGAGTATATCGAGGCCGCCGAACCCACGCATGGACTCCTCCACCATGTGCTTGCAGTCGGTCTCTGTGGTGACATCGGTGGATACGAAGAGCGCTTTTCCTCCTGCAGCCTCAACGTCACGACATGTCTCCTGACCGGTTTGAGCGTCGATGTCGGCGATCACAACCGCCGCACCTTCGGATGCCAGACGCAGACCTGTCGCGCGTCCGATACCCGAACCTCCGCCAGTGATCAAGGCGACCTTTCCATTGAACCTCTTGCTTGTGCGCATGAAACCTCCTTAATACCTGCTGTGCTTCTCTACTCATAGGTGATGACGGTCTCGGTAACACCGATCAGGTCGAGTTCTTCGGCACGATGACAACTGACATAGTGATTGGGACGCAGTTCGCGTAACTCTGGCTCCGTATGCATGCAGCGATCGACAGCATAATGGCAGCGAGGATGGAAATAGCACCCACTCGGTGGGTTGGCCGGATCGGCTACATCTCCCTTCAATATGATTCGCTTCGCCTTGTAGCGAGGATCGGGCTTGGGTACGGCTGACATCAAGGCTTCCGTGTAGGGGTGCATAGGATATCCAAACAGTTCTTCCGTCTCTGCTACCTCGACCAGTTTTCCTACATACATCACCGCCACACGGTCACTGATGTGCTCTATGACGCTAAGATCGTGAGCGATAAAAAGGTAGGTGAGATGGAACTCAGACTGTAGATCTTGAAGCAAATTGAGAATCTGAGCCTGGACTGAGACATCGAGGGCAGACACAGGCTCATCGCACACCACGAGTTGAGGATTGAGGGCCAAAGCACGAGCGATGCCGATGCGCTGGCGTTGTCCACCACTGAAAGCGTGGGGATATCTTATCATATACTCTGGGCGAAGACCAACTACGTGTAGGAGTTCAGCGACTCGCTCCTTCACTTGTGGGCCCTTTGCAACTCCATTAACACGCAGGGGCTCACCCACGATTTGTAGGAGGGTCATGCGTGGGTTGAGAGAGGAGTACGGGTCTTGGAAGACCATTTGCATGTTGCGACGTATGGCCTTGAGTTCCTGTCGTTTAAGGTCAGGAATATTGATCAGCCCCAGATCACGGTCCCTGAACCATACCTCACCATCGGTCGGCTCATAGGCACGCAGAATTGAGCGCCCTGTCGTGGTCTTCCCACAACCGCTCTCGCCGACAAGACCCATTGTCTCACCTTCGCGGATGGAGAAGCTGATGCCGTCAACAGCTTTCACATATCCCTCGATCCTCTTGAGAAATCCTCTGCGAATCGGGAAATGCTGTTTAAGGTTCTCAACCTTGAGCAAAGTATCATCAGATGAGGCTGTCACTTGCTTGGACATAGGTTACATCCTGAGCGTTCTCTACTCGTAAAGCCAACAACGGACCCAGTGTCCTGGCTTGACCTTATGAAAGGGGATTTCAGCTTCAACGTCGCACGTGCCCGGCATGAAATTCTGACAACGGGGGTGAAATGGGCATCCGCTTGGAATGCTATAGGGGTCGGGAACAGCTCCAGAGATCGTATGCAGTCGCTGGCGAGATTTGCGCCCGATTCGCGGTATTGACCTGAGAAGAGCGCGTGTGTAGGGATGATAGGGATCATAGAATATATCATCGACCGAGGCAAGCTCAACCTCCTTTCCTAGGTACATGACGACAACATCATCTGCCATCTCGGCGATGACCCCCAGATCGTGGGTGATAAACATGATAGCCATGCCCAACTCTCCTTGGAGCGTCTTCATCAAGTCCAAGATTTGGGCCTCTGTGGTCACGTCGAGCGCAGTGGTTGGCTCATCGGCGATGAGCAGACTCGGGTGACAACATAGAGCCATGGCTATCATAGCACGCTGACGCATGCCTCCAGAG
>CAYTDU010000829.1:0-2864 GCA_964436395.1 uncultured Gemmatimonadaceae bacterium
GGCGTCAATGGATGGAGGTAGACTGGCTGTCCATCAAGTCGGGCCTGGCCCAAATTCCCATCCAACGCCACCGTTTCTTCAGGGAGGAAGGGCATCTTGCGTCTCGTTGCCAACGTGTGATGCTCGCTCTTCGCGGTCAACTACGTCTGGCTTGCTCTCCAGTTCAAGTCGTCTAAAATCGGACCATCACGTCAAGCCATCGCCTTCTCCTACCACAAACGACTCATAATACTCGCTCTCGTGCTCCTCGTGGCTCACTGGCGACGCGGATGGATTTTTCGGCCAGGACAGTGGTTTGGATAAGCCCGCGTCTGCATAACGCGTGAAACGAACGGGACGGGTCTTTGGACCCGCCCCGTTTCTTATCACGATCCGCGGACTACCAACGGCAAGTAGATGCGGTAGGTCACTTCTCCCAATCCATACCAGAAACCGTGCCCCAGCGCGACGCCGTCGTTCCGGTTGAGCCCTACAAAGGGCTGCCCCAGCGTCCCGCGTAACACCACGCCATCTACGGCAGCTTCGGTGTACCCGGCAGCGAACACCTCCCGCGGTTGCTCCGGGGCATCGGCCAGGGGCGCTGCTGCAGCGATCCCACCCGCTGCCATCAATACCGCCATCAGACTACACAATAACACCACGCGAACGTTGATTAAGCTGTTAATTCGATGCATATACCGCCTCCTAAGGTATCGGCTGGCAATTGCCATCCAGCGCAGTGTACGTTTCGTCATAAGCGAAGACGCAGTGAACAATGGCAGTGCTCCCCACACCACCATCAAGCAGGGAGGATCCCACGTTTATCACAGTCGTTAGATTCGTGGCCGACAGAGCAAACCCGCTAGCGAACCCGCTACCCGATAGCTGGCAACTATCTATGGTTGTCGTGTAGGTTTGACCGTCTGTGAAACTGTGTACACCGCGACCTTTGTCCACGCCCTCACCGCTGACAACAGATCCGCGAATGGTATTTACCGCCTGGTTGTTGTAAATGCCGTAGCCATCGTCGGCATCGCCTCTCCCCGTGACGATCGTATCTCGAATGGTTGGCCCGTCGCCGACGAATTCGGTATTGCGGATACCGTAACCGTCATCTCCCTGACCATGGACTATGACGTTCCAGATGGTGGCTTCAGAGTAATGGTTGAATATGCCGGTCCCCTCACCTGTTCCTTCTGCAGTGATCGATGTATCCATAATAAGTGGTGAGGCGTGACTGTTATAAACACCATATGTGGTGGCGCCTCCGCTGGCGAGGATGGCTGCATCTGCGATCATGACGGTGTCGCTGGGAATATCGCTCATGTAGATTGCAGCTTTGACCGTGCCCGTCCCTGTGACCACTACCGTCATATCGCGCAGCGATGTGTACTCGGCCATCGTGAGGGTCGCTCCCGAAGCCGCTGTGCCGCCAGATGCAGTCGAGATTAGCACCGTGGTCCCCGTCCCAGCTCCTTGTAGAGAGACGTAGGGCTTCAACGTCACTATCTCTGAGTATGCGCCCGGCGCGACCCAGACCAAGTAGCGATTGAACTCGTCGTTGTCGGTTATGCTGTCGACCGCTGCTTGGATCGAAGTATAATCCCCTCCGCTCTTAGCAACGACGATCAGGTTGTCGTAATGCTGGTCGTAGTAGCTGCCGTCCATCCCATCCAATGTCTCGGCATTGAGGGCATAGGGGACGGCAGCGACGAGGGTCGTGCCTAGGTCGGTGAAGGGACCGCCCACGTCGCTGCTGAACCAGATATGCAGGCGACGTCCCCGGTCGGCAAAGACATCAGCCGCGAGGGGCTCGGTCATGTTGTTCTCCAGCGGGTTACCCAGCAGAACAGAGAAGACGCCGTCCGCCACTGACAGGTCGACGGCGCTCGTGGGTTCGGCACCGTTAACGCTGGTGCCATCGTTTGACCAGAAGGTATAGTTCTCCAATGCGTTGACCACAGCGAACTTGAAGTAGCCTGTGCCGGTGTAGGGTTCCCCGTCAACTAGCACCTCTCCTTGATAGGAAATAACCGTTGGACCGGTGTCGTCTACTGGAGCCCAGATTCCATCGCGTGCCAGGGTCAGGCCGGTGAACACACCCAGCGCCAACGCCAGGCCGATAACGGTTGTCAGGGTAAGAATAGCTTTCTGCTTCATCGATTTCCTCCTGAATGAATTGGTGTTTTACGGGCCATGAATCATGCTTGGTGAACGATCTCGCCATCGATCATTGTCATTTCGATGGTGCTGTTCCACAACTCCTCCGCCGTCGACCGGATAGGATCAACGCTCCAAATGATCATATCCGCCAGCTTGCCCGGTTCGATAGAACCCTTGATCTCCTCCTCATGAGCAGCGTAGGCCGAGCCCATCGTGTGCGCATAGAGCGCCTCGTAGGGCTTCAGCGCCTGGTCCGGCTCGTGGATGGCGCCGGAGAAGGTGGCCCGCGTCACCGAGCCGATGAGCGTCGCCAGTGGGGAGTGCCACGGCGTCGAGGGGGCATCCGAACCCAACGCCACGGGAATGCCCGCCTCCAGCCACTCGCGGGTAACGATGGCCCGCCGCGCCCGCTCCTCGCCAAACAAGCCGGCGTAGCCGTCGCCGCCGAGACGGATGAACTGGGGCTGGGTGGAGACAACCACACCCAGGTCTCGCATACGCTCCGTCGACTCCGGCCGGGTGAGAACAGCGTGCTCGATGCGGTGACGGGGGTCGGAACGTGGGTTGGCGTTCATCGCCTCTTCGAAAGCGTCTAGCGTCAGGTCGACTGCTGCATCACCCGCACAGTGGACGCAAATTTGCAGCCCGGTATCGTGTAGCTGGCGGACAGCGTTCTTAAAGACATCGGCATTCCACGTCGGTATGTCCCAACGGTCGCCATT
>CAYTDU010000830.1:0-2857 GCA_964436395.1 uncultured Gemmatimonadaceae bacterium
ATGGGCGTTTCGAGGCATGGACTGCCTCCTCCCCGAAGAAAGAATGTGTCTGGTGAGCCTGTCGCCAGGTGGTTCCGACGCGGTAGAGGTTCGCGAGTTCGACCTGCAAACGAAGGAATTCGTGAGTGGTGGGTTTCTAGTGCCCGTATCGAAGAACTCAACTGCCTGGGTGGACGAGAACACGATTCTGGTGGGCCACAACCTCGATGACAACTACGTGACCACCTCTGGTTATTCCCGTGCTGCATGGCGCTGGGAACGGGGCACGCCTCTGGAGGACGCTGCTATCCTCGCCGAAGCAGGCACGGACGATATGGGCATGTTCGTGGCAACGCAGGAGACCGCAGACGGACCGGTTACCGGTGTAGTCCGCATGATCACGATCTTCGACACCGAGTTCAGATTCTTGGAGAACGGTGAGTTGGTACTCGTAGACGTGCCCTCTGACGCACAAATGACTCTGGCTGGAGATCAACTGGTCCTCAAGCTCGTATCCGACTGGACAGTGGGCGGGCAAACGTTCCGCGAGGGCTCGGTGGTGAGTGCTAATCTCGACGAATACCTGGCCGGAGAGAGGAACGTAGAACTCGTACTCGCCCCCGACGAAAGGTCCACCATCAACGGGATCTCAGCCACGAGAGACTACCTACTGGTCAACCAACTAACTGATGTTCAGGGGCATCTCTTTCGATACCGGCGCGTGAACGGACGCTGGACGAGCGACGAGATAGAAACCCCTCCCATGGGTGCGGTAGGTGTGCGCTCGTTATCGGTGCGGCACAACCGGTTCTTCTTCACCTACAATTCGTTCACTCAGCCCACAACGCTTTATCTGGCCGAAGAGAACGGACGGGTACGTGAGGTACGGAGCCTGCCGGATCAGTTCTCGTCTGACGGCCTGGTTGTCGAACAACACCACGCTACTTCTGCAGACGGCACGCGGGTTCCGTACTTTGTGGTCAAGGCCGATGATGCTCCGATGGATGGTTCCAACCCGACACTGTTGACCGCATATGGCGGCTTTCAGATTTCTTCGACCCCGTCATACCTGGGCGTGGAGGGAAAGGGATGGGTCGAGGGCGGCGGTGTGTACGTGCTTGCGAACATACGGGGCGGCGGCGAGTTCGGGCCTGCCTGGTGGAAGGCCGCGTTGAAGGAAAACCGTCAGCGCGCATACGACGACTTCATTGCCGTCGGCGAGGATCTCATTGCCCGGGGAATCACCTCATCGGAGCATTTGGGAATAATCGGAGCGAGCAACGGAGGTCTGTTGGTTGGCGCAGCGATGACTCAACGACCCGTTCTATTCAACGCCGTGGTCGCACAGGTCCCTCTGATGGACATGAAGCGCTACCACACGCTCCTTGCCGGCGCAAGCTGGATGGCCGAATACGGTGATCCCGACATCCCCGAGGAATGGGAATACATCAGCCGCTACTCGCCGTACCAGAATGTTCGGCCGGACGCTGAGTATCCTCGCCCCTTCATCTTCACCACAACCCGGGACGATCGGGTACACCCCGGGCACGCACGGAAGATGGCCGCGTTGATGATTAGTCAGGGTCACGAAGTGCTCTACTTCGAGAACGTGGAAGGCGGACACGGTGCGGGAGTTACGCCGGAGCAGCGCGCAGAATCGATTGCGTTGTACCTGGCGTATCTACACCTTCAACTGGGACAAGCGTCGGGCGAATAACCTCCCGTCAACGTGAGGGGGCTGCTAATTCCCCCTCTCGTGCACCAACTCGCCGTCGATCATCACGAGGTCCACCCATGTCTTGATGTTGAGCGGGTACCCATCGAGCACGATCACATCGGCATCTTTGCCGGGCTCCAGGCTGCCGATGCGATCGTCGACTCCGAGAATCTCGGCGGCGTTGATGGTGACCGCCCTTAGGGCATCTTCATCCGACAGGCCATAGCCCGTGGCATAAGCTGCTTCGATGAGAAGCCAGCGGCCCTGTGTGGCCCCACCAAATGACCCGAATCCGAACCCGAAGCTACCGATTGCGACCTTCACACCGGCATCCGACAACTCGGCCGCATTGTACTCGTTCATCAGGTTATAAAGGTCTGCGTTCATGCTCACTTCGCCGCCAATGATGAACGGGTGCGTGGGAGGACCGAGCACGACGGGAATGCCGTTTTCGGCAAGTACATCCTTGATTTTGTACGCGCCAAGTCCACTGTCGAGTATCAAGTCAAACCCAAACTCCTCGGCGATCCTGATTGCGGTCCTGATATCGTCCAGATAGTCGACCTCGATGCGCGCGGGGATCTCGTGCGAGAGCAGCCTCCTCAGCGCCTCCTTACCCAGATCTCTGCCGGGCGGCGTGGCCTCCGGATCACCCTCAGCTTGTTTGGTCTCGTATTCCTCCATTTTGCCGGAGAATTCCTGCGCTTCGAGAAGTGTTCGCCTTAGTAATGCGGCAATTCCCATGCGTGTGGTTGGGTTCTGATCCTCGCGCTTCGCCGTCTCGCCAATGGTCATGTCGATCGCGGCGGGCTCACGTACTATCATGCTGTTGAAATCTGGCCCCCAGGTCTTAACCACAGCACCTTGTCCACCGATGACCTGTCGGTCACCAGGCGCGATGTAAACCGTGGTGACGCCGCCGCTTATCAGGTTCTTGTCCACCGAGATGCCCGTCGTGCCACGCATGAAGTCGCCGTATGGGTAGTAGGCCTGGATTGCTCGATTCTGCGGGGTTGCTGGGCTAGAGGGGTCGTTCAACTCGAACGGTCTGATGCCATAATACGTCATCGCATCGATGATGCCCGGCATGACGTATTTGCCGGTGGCGTCTACGATCGTCGCGTTTCCCGGAACCCTGACGTTGGCACCGACCTCCGCGAT
>CAYTDU010000831.1:0-2854 GCA_964436395.1 uncultured Gemmatimonadaceae bacterium
CAGTTTGGGATGGAAGTGTTGAGGCGGCTGTCTGAGACAAATACGACGAGCACCGAGAACGTGGTCGCTGCCGCAGGTGAGCCAATATCAAAATTACTCTCCGACTGGTTCCTCGCCAACTATGTATCTGATCACCCCGACCTGACTGTGGTACCTGAGAGACTGAGCTACAAGACTTGGAATCTGCGTGCAACGTACGGTCAGCTCTTCTTGCAGGATCGATCGTTGTTCGACAGGGAGTTCCCCATCGAACCGCCTGAGTTTAACGGTGGAATTTTTGACGTGAGTGCGACTGTGGGTGGGGGATCTGGTAATTACTTTCGTGTTGTACAGGGAGCGGGTCAGGCCGGTTTCACGGCACAGCTGTTGGATTCTAACGGCGATCCGTTGGAAAAAGATGGTGCGCGACTCAACGTGATCCGGATCAGGTAGTATGGGGGTAACGGCTGGCGAGTGCCGTACCGCTACTGTAATTGTTGCACTCCTCTGTGCTGCCGCTGCCAATGCGGGAGTGACAGCTACGGCGTGCGCGCAAGTATCAACTGCTGCTCCGTCAATTGTTCTGTCACGCCCCGTCTCTGTCCGCAGCGCCGGGATGAATGGAGCAGGAGGTGCATTGGTCGGCAACGCTGGGGCGGTCTTCAGTAATCCCGCTGGCATTGCGACCATTCGTCACGTCGGGGTTGAAGGTGGCTATAGGGACACACCTTCGGGCGGAAGCCTCTTCTCTGGAGCCCTCGCCTGGCGAATACGCCAGTTCGATCTAGGGATAGGTGTTGCTAGGTACAGATTCGGAAACGAATCCGGTCCCCAGTTCCTGCCGGGAATGCCTGTCGGTGCGGAAGCCCGCGAGTATGCAGGCGTCGGGTCACTGGTTTACCGATTTGGTATCATTGCGTTGGGTGGCAGTGGAAAGTACGTACGTCGCGTGGTGGACAACACATCGGACAATGCATTCAGCGCTGATGCAGGGTTGGCGATTGCCATCTTCGACATCATGGCTATCGGCTTCTCGATGCAGAACCTTGGGGGTTGTTGGGGGGGCTCAGGGGGAGTAAGACTCCCGCAGCTTTCACGACTCGCGGTGATGTGGAATCATGTAGATCCTCTTGAGACTTTCAGACTACTCTCCATCGTAGAAATTCAATGGCCGGATGGTGAGAGCTCGCGCATAGTGCTGGGGGGAGAAGGCGGCATTGTTGTGAGCGGTGTAGGATTACTTGCAAGGGCCGCATACGCGACGAGAACAGGGTTGGAAGATTTCTCCCACTGGACATTTGGCGGAAGTGTTGCTTTGTCAGACCTCGCGCTCGACTACGGGTATCAGGATCGAGATCTCAACGGCCTCGCGGCTCACCGTTTCGGCTTCCGCCTGGCGCTGTGATCGCTGTGACACCAGGACGGAGGCGTTCTCACTTCCTCTCACTGCTTTCGTCTGATCAATCGCGCGTCACAGCCGAGCTGAACGGATTGTGCACGGCCCAGCTACAAACAGAACAACAAAGCTAGACGGCGTGAACGGGTCTCCGACCTGTCACAGGGCTCCTGTCTTCCGCCGAAACGCGAGCTGCTTGTTCCCATGCATGATACGATGATCGCACCAGCGGTCCTGCCTCCACGTGGCGAAAACCCATCGATAACCCGAGATGCTGCAACGACGCGAACTCCTCTGGCGTATAGAACCTCCCGACTGGGATATGTTTTTCAGAAGGCCGCAGGTATTGGCCCAGCGTGAGTATGTCTACTTTGGCACCACGTAAAGAACGCATCGCACCGATCAGTTCGTCCCACTCTTCTCCCATTCCGCACATCAGTCCTGATTTAGTTATCTGCCCGGGATGTGTTTCTTTGGTCCTCCGAAGCAGCCGTATTGCCCTCCCGTATTTTCCTCCGGGTCTTGCCAGAGCGTATAGGCGACGCACGGTTTCGAGATTGTGATTGAAGATGTCGGGTTGAGCAGCCAGGACTGTGTTGAGTGCCGCATCGGATCCCTGGAAATCCGGCACCAACACCTCGACCGTGGCCTCTGCGAGGCGTGAGTGGATTTCTTCGACGCACCGCGCGAAGATCTCGGCTCCTCCATCAGGCAAGTCGTCTCTGTTTACGCTTGTGATTACGACATGTCTGAGGTTCATCTTCGCAGCTGCTACAGCCAGACGTTGCGGTTCATGTTCGTCGCAATCAAGAGGTGTGCCGTGGGCTACTGCGCAATACGAGCAGTTTCTAGTGCATACGTCACCGAGAATGATGAAGGTCGCTGCTCTGTTCCCCCAACACTCGCCCATGTTGGGGCAGTGAGCCTCTTCACAAACCGTGTGGAGATGGAGGTCTCGCATCATCCTTTTCACGGCGACATAATCGCTGCCGCCCGGGGCTTTTACCTTGAGCCACGGCGGTTTCCTTTGCGTTCCGGATCTTGTGTTCGGTTTCATGGGAGGCCGGAAGATAGTGAAGGTCGGTGCCGCTATCCAGCGGCCGCTATTCGAGTTTCGGTCACTGGCTACTCTGATCTAGACCTCACTCGCGATTGGAGCCAGCGCCAATCCCAAAATCGCGTTGGTGAGATCGGTGCGAGATCGATTTCAATCTCCTCACCGAAATGAAGTTCAGCGACTAGCTCTCCCGTGTAACCGGCGAGGAGAATCCCGTTTCTGCCATGTCCGGTGGCGTACCAGAGACCGGAGAAATGCGGATCTGGTCCGATTATCGGCCGGCCGTCGGGAGTACATGGTCTCAGCCCCGCCCAAGTCCTGCTGAAAAGCACTTGTCCCAACGGAGGTAGAAGCTGTTTCACGACCGCTCTGAGGTGCTCGAGGCCCGTCTCAGTAACTGTGACCTCGAATCCTGCGTTTTC